>JAFDKD010000433.1 GCA_019307165.1 Deltaproteobacteria bacterium
TGTCCTTAAACTGAGAGTGCGCATTCAACAACGGGAAATATTTGGTCACCAAATGTCATTCCCCGCCAAAAAACGACGGGATCTCCGACCCGCGCAGGCGGGAATCTAGCCGCACCCTTCGCGGGAACATGGATTGAACCTGGATTCCCCGGTCCCCGCTGAAAGCGGCGGGATCTTCGACAGGTGTCAGGAAAGGATTTTTTAAGCAAACGCTGGGAAATCAAGTGGGGGCAATCCCAGCAGCAACACAAAGCGGCGTCGAAGTCTATTATTCCTACTGACACCTGAACACTGACACCTGAAACCTTATTTCCGTGTTGGCATAGCCAGAAAACTGTGATCCGGATCAGAGGACCAGGTTTGCAGGTGGAATAAAGCTATGAACACATCCGACGACAGGCCGCGACTCAGAAATGACCTGGAGTTCTTCCCCGTGCAGCACGGCGGTCGACAATTGATCCTCATCAGGGATTCACTCGGCCTGGTCGAGGAGGGGAAGGCGGTCCCGCCGGCTCTTTATCAACTCCTGGCGCAACTGGACGGCACCATGACCGTTCGGGACATTCAGGCCCTGCTGATGCGGGAACGGGGGGGAATCCTGGTCGGGCAAGAAGAGGTGGAACAGCTGCTCTCGGACCTGGATGAGGCCTTTCTGCTCGATTCAAAAGGATTTGAACAGGCAAGGGCCCGCATCGTCGAAGCGTTTGCCCGGCTGCCGGTAAGGTCCTGCGCCTTGTGCGGCCGGTCCTATCCCGATGAGGCCGAGGCCCTTAAAGAAAAACTGGATGAGATTTTAAGCAGCCGCCCTGCCCGCGGCAACGCGGGAAACCATGTGCGCGCCCTGGTTGCCCCCCACATCGACCTGAACGTGGGGGCGGGGGTCTATGCCGCCGCTTACCGCACCCTCGAGGGGGCCACTCCCTCGCGGGTGGTGGTGCTCGGGGTCGGACATCACATGACCGACGGTCTCTTCTGCCTCACGGAGAAGGACTTTGAAACGCCTTTTGGAACGATTCAAAACGACAAGGCATCCATAAAGAAACTGCGGGACTCTGGGCTGCCGGTCATTTCCCCTGACGATTTTGTCCACCGGTCCGAGCATTCCATCGAATTTCAGACCATTTTTCTTCAGCATGTGTTAACCGGGCGACCATTCACCATCGTCCCGATCCTTTGCGGAGGACTGAGGCCCCTGCTGCCTCGGTTTCACAGAAACGGCTACGTGGAAGCCGCGGCCGGCTTTCTGGGAGCCTTGACCGAGATCATCGATGACGGAAAAGGGGAAACCCTGGTGGTGGCCGGCGTTGACCTGTCCCACACGGGGCCAAAATTCGGCCACAGGGAAACGGGAAGGCAGCTTCAGCCCGAATCGGAGTCACATGACCGTGCGCTGCTGAAGGCCCTTTCCTCGGGTGACCCGGACGCCTTCTGGGAGGAGCGGATTGGCGAGGGAGACCGATTCAACGTCTGCGGTTTTTCCGTGCTGGCATGCCTCATGGAGGTCCTGAAGGCGGTCAGGGGGCGGGTCCTCGACTACCAGGTGTGGCACGAAGACCCCACACGATCGGCGGTCAGCTTTTCCGCCGTCGTCTTCACCGAAAAAACCGCCGGATAACCTATGATTCACCATCAAGGCGGCATCTTCCCGCCTTTTTCTTGTATGACGCCTTGCTGGTGGATCATGGAAAATCCCTTGCCTTTGAAATTTTCCTCTTTATACTAAACGTCTATGGACGATAATCTTTACAGTCGGCGGCCGGTTGAGCCCAGGGCGGATTTCGAGGACTTTGAAGCCACGGAATTGTATTGCCCCTCCTGCGGCCGTGCGGTACCGGTGAGGAAATTCCTGCTCCTCATTTTGCCGGACGGAGACCGCTATGAATACCGCTGTCAATTCTGCGGGACCAAGGTGGGGGACAAGATCGACAGATCGGGTCAGTTTTACGGTGTATTGAAGTGATATCCGTATGAAACACGTAATCTGTCATTCAGGTCCCCCATCGAGTGTGGGATAAACGCCGGCGGCCGTTAGGCCCTGAACTCACGGCCGAAGGGGAATCCAAGCTCCCGTTCGCCTGGATCTCCGCCTGCGCGGAGATGACAGAGGGGGGTGCGGGGACGTCCGGTGGCAACATAACAACGCGATTTCAAACGTCATTCCCGCAGTAACTTGGCGGGAATCCAGGAATATAAACAAACGGTTTTACCTAATTTTTTTTGAGTCATGACATCAACAAAACAACCTCGAACCAAACACGACAGCGTATTTATTATGTCGTGTGCTAAGCAACAATGCATTTTCTCTGAAAGGCAGGTAACGTGATGAAAATTGTTCCCAAAAAATTGTCGGCGGGCGTTTTCGGCCTGCTGTTTTTGGTGTTGGCCGTGGCGCCTGCGGTTTCGGCCGCCCCGCCGGTGAAGGTGGCTATTCTGCCCTTCGCCATGAACGCGAAGCAGGATCTGAGCTACCTGCGTGACGGCATCGTGGACATGCTGACCTCCCGCATTTCCTGGGAGGGCAAGGTGGAGGTCATCGAAAAGGGACGGGTGAAACAGGTCATGGGGGACTACAAGGGGCCGCTCAACATGGAGACGGCCTCCCGGTTCGGCCGGGAACTGGGCGCGGACCATGTCCTTTTCGGCAGCGTGACCATTTTCGGGGAGAGCGTGAGCCTGGACGCCACCATGGCAGCTCTCACCAAGGACGAACCCCCGGTAACCATTTTCGCCCAGACCCAGGGGATGGAATCGGTCATTCCCGAAGTGAACCGATTCGCCCGGATGGTCAATGCCAAGGCCTTGGGCCGTCCCTATCAGGATACGACGGTGGCCCACGCCCCGGCGGCACCGCCGGCGGGCCGCTCCGCTGACACGGGGGCATCGGCGCTGAACCCGCAGTTCAGGAAGTACCAGCAGAGCGACCTTCAGAGCGGGTCCTTCTGGAAAAGCCGCCGGATCAAGGCCGAGGTTTACGGCATGGGTGTGGGCGATGTCACCGGCGACGGCCAAAACGAACTGATCCTGGTCGAAGGGATCGAGATTCACGTGTACCGGCTCGTGCAGGGGAGCCTGCAGCGCGTGGCCAAGCACAAGTCCGACGACCGCTATCGCTTCATATCGGTGGATGTGGCGGACATCAACAAAAACGGCAGGGCCGAGATATTTGCATCCAAGTTCAACGAGGGCATGACCTCGGTAGCCTCCACGGTGCTGGAAATGAAAGGCAAGGAGCTGGTGCCGATCGTGAAAAATTCTCCCTGGTTTTACCGGGTCATGACCTGGCCGCGGAAAGGAGAGATCCTTGTGGGCCAGGAAAAGGGGCGGCCCGGGGACGTGGGTGGCCGCGGCGTGGTCCGGGCATTTTTCGACCGCACGCTCTTCCGGCTGACCTGGAACGGCTCGGCGTACGCACCGGCCGCCGGCGAGCCCCTGTTCGACCTTTCGCCCAAAGGCCTTTCATCGCTCTATATCTATAATTTCACCCCGGGTGACGTGAGCGGCGACGGATCGATGGAACTGGTGACGATCGATCACAACGACAATCTGCGGCTTCTGGATGTCCAGGGAGAACAGCTTGAAAAGACGAGCGAGCACTACGGGGGCACCCTCAATTATATCGTTACCAATCCGAACTGGGATGAGACCAAGTCCCGCTCCCTTTTCAGGAAACATCTGTTCATCCCCGCCCGCATCGCGATCGCGGACCTGGACGGGGACGGGAAAAACGAGATCATCATCAACCAGAACAAGTCCTCCACCTATGGGCTGTCCGAGCGGTTCAATTCCTTCAGCGAGGGCAAGATCGTGTCCCTTTCCTGGGACGGCGTGAGCCTGCAGCCCAACTGGGAGTCCAGGAAGATCAACGGTTGCCTGAGCGATTACAAAATCAAGGACCTGGACAACGACGGCCGCGTCGACCTGGTGGTGGCCATGCTCCAGAAACGCGGGGCCACCCTGGTTCGAAAACCCCGGAGCCTGGTGGTCAGCTACCCCCTCGACCTGGGGCAAAAG
>JAFDKD010000434.1 GCA_019307165.1 Deltaproteobacteria bacterium
CAAACCCCGGCCTTCCTCCCCCAACAGCCAACCCCGGCACGCCCCCTGTTCGCCGAAGTGGAGGGTCGCCGTGGGCGCGCCGTCCCAGCCCATTTTCCGCTCAATGCCGCCGCAACGGACGTTGTTTGCGGGACCGATGGTCCCGTCGTCGTTCACATGATACTTGGGCACGGCAAACAGGCTTATGCCCCCGTAACCCTTGGGAGCGCCCTCGATGCGGGCCAGGACGCAGTGTATGATGTTTTCGGACAGATCGTGCTCTCCCGTGCCGATAAAGATTTTCGTCCCTTCAATCCTAAAAGCGTTGCCGTCCCTCACGGCCCGGGTGGTGATGTCCGCCAGGTAGGACCCGGCATCGGGCTCGGTAAGACACATGGTCCCCGTATAGACGCCCTTGGCCATCTTGTCCGCGTATTGCCGCTTCACATGGTCGCCGCCGTAGGTGTTGATGAGGTTCAGGGCCGCCAGGGTCAGGCCGGAAAAGGCATGAAATCCGCCGCATGCCCCATTGAAAATGTCTTTCAAGGCCATCCCCAGCACTTCCGGAAGCCCCCTGCCGCCGGCCTCCTTTTCCAGGGTGCAGGGAATCCACCCGGCATCGCTGTACGTTCGAAAGGCCTGATGGAAGGCCTTGGGCATGGTGACCTTGCCATCCTCGAATCGCGGCGGCGTCAGGTCCGCCACTTTGTTGACGGGATACAGCACATCGACCGCCATGCGTTCCGCCTGGGTGAGAATGGCCTCCACATCATCCCGCTCAAAATGTTGAAACCGCTCCAGTTGAAACAGCGTCTGGACCTTGCATATCTCGAATAACGCGAATTGGATATCTTTCATGTCCACGGAAAAGGTGATTGGTTCCTGCTTCATGGGTTTCCTCCGTTCGTAAAAAATTATTTTGACCACGGATTACACGGATGGCACGGATACGGTGAGTAAGTACACGATGCCTTAAATACGATGTCGATTTGGGACTGAAAAAATTATATTCACCGCAGAGCCGCAGAGTTCGCAAAGATTTTTTTTGCTTTCCGCGGCAAAAGAAATATATGTTTCACTCTGCGCCCTTTGCGCCTCTAGCGAAGCGGGCGGTGAAACTATCCTGGAAATAAGTCACCATGCTTATGAAAAAGAGCACTAAGGGTTATTCCCAAAATACTTGGCCTTCAGTTCCCTTTTCAAGACTTTGCCACCGGGGTTCCGGGGCAACGCCTCCACGAACTCGACGCGGGTCGGCACCTTGAAATGCTCCAGGCGCCGAGCGGCAAAGTCAATCAGGGCTTCCGCCGTCAGGCCGCTCCCCGATTTCCTGACCGCCACGGCCATCACCGTCTCTCCCAATACCATGTCAGGCGCCCCGATGGCGCCGGCCTCTACGATATCCGGGTGCTCGTGCAATACTTCTTCGACTTCCATGGATGAGATGTTCTCCCCGCCGCGGATAATAATGTCTTTTTTCCGGTCCACAATATACACATATCCGTCTTCATCCACATATCCCAGGTCCCCGCTGTAGAGCCAGCCGTCTTTTACGGTCTGAGCGGTAAGTTCCGGGTCCTTGTAATACGCCTTCATAATCGATGGCACCTTGTAGACGATCTCCCCCACCTCATGGGGGCCCAGCGCCGCTTCATTATTGTCCAGGATTTTCAGTTCCGTCACATCCCACGGTTTTCCGATGGAGCGGGGCTTCTCCAGGATATCCACGTCCCACAGGCCGGTGCAGCAGGGACAACTCTCGGTCTGGCCGTAGCCGTTGATGATCTTCAATTTCGGAAACCCCTTCCGCCACTCCTTGAGGAGATCAAAGGGGACGATGGCGCCCCCGAGCAGAGCGATTTCCGGGCCGGACAGGTCGTACCCTGAAAAATCGTCGTGATTGACGATCATGCTCCCCATGGCCGGAACCAGCGCCAAAATCTCGATGTGATATTTTTCGATGGCCTCCAGGACCCACTGGGTGCTGTATTTATCGGTCATGACAATCCGGGTGCCTGAAATCAACGCGGGCAGCGTGACGCAGTGCAGGGCGAATGCGTGAAAGAGCGGCAGCACCTGTAAAACGGACTTACCCGTTTCCATGCCGAACGCCCCCGCCCAGTGCCTCGCCACGAAGCAGCAGTTGAAATGGGTGTGAACAACCGCCTTCGGTTCTCCCGTGGTGCCGGCCGTGTAGAGAAAAATAGCCGTGTCATCCTCCTCCATGGGGGTGGACGGTTCATTGTCGGTTCCCATGGAAAGCACATCCTCGAACGCAAGCATGCCTTCGCCGAACTCCCGAGGTCCTATGGTGATAACGTGCTTGACCGTTGTCAGTTCGGGTCTGATTTTCTCGATGACCGGCGCGATGGCGTCGTCACAAATCAAAACGGTGGATTCGGAATGGTTTACGGCGTACGTGATATGGGAGGCGGTCAATTGAAAATTTAACGGAACGAACACCCCCCCTTGCTTCAAGAGCGCGAGATAGGTCACGATCAGTTCACGGCAGTTGGGGAGGATGGCGGCGACCCGGTCCCCTTTTTGGATGCCCAGTTTCAGCAGGCCCTGAGCAAACCGGTTGCTCAGGGAATCGAGTTCGCGCCAGGTGGTCTCTTCCTCCTGAAAAACCAGCGCGGTCGCGTCCGGTGTTGCCATCACCTGCTCTTTAAAAAGATCTCTGTACAACATTTTCTTTACCTCAACCGTTATTCCTGATTACCTCATATGAAACTTCATGAAACCCTACAATCCCATCGCGGCTGAAGCCGCTCCTACAACAACGGTCTCGCGCATTGCCGCAGGCCTGTAGGAGCGGTTTTAACCGCGATATAAGCTTATGAGCGGTTATCCATTTTTGTGCAAACGGCCGTCTTTTAGCAAGAGCGCGCACCAGTCCCCTTCAGAGGCTTTTTCGTAAACAATCAAACCGCTATCTTCGAACAGCCGCCGGATCTCCCCGTCCTGTTTCTCCCCGAAACCCGAAACCACGGCCCGGCCTCCGGGATTCAAATGAGCCGGGATTTCCGCGCCGACCTTGAACAGGACGCCGGCAACCACATTGGCCAGGACCAGGTCAAAACGCCCGCGGGCCGCCTCCCACGATCCCTCCCGAATCTCCACTATGCCGTCCAGGTGATTGAGGGTTACATTTCGCTTTGCCGCCTTGGCCGCGTCCGGGTCGATCTCCACGCCCAGGGCCCGAGCACACCCCATTTTCGCAGCAGCCAAAGCCAGTATCCCGGTGCCGCAGCCAAAGTCCAGCACACGCAGGCCCTGTAATCCACCCCCCCGGGTTTCCATGCCGGCCATCTGCGCCAGAAAACGGAGGCAAAGCAGGGTCGTGGGGTGTTTTCCCGTGCCGAATGCGTGCGGACAATCCAGGACGATGGTCTGCGGGTCATCGGGTTCCGCCAGGCCAGGCTTCCACGGCTGGACGGTCAGGAAGGGAATGGGTTCGAATGGCTCGGCGAACTCCCCGCTGCCGGTGTAAGGCTCCGAATATGCGAGGTTGCGCACGCGGACTCGGATGTCTTCCTTGGGAGCAGCGTCGCCGCAAAAGTCAGCGATCTGACTGGAAATAGTAACAAGCCTGCGGTCCAGCAGTTCCTCGTCACCCTCCAAGATGACGATCCGGGCCATTTTCCCGCCCAACGCATCGTGATAATCCGTCCTCTCCGATGAGCGGATGAAGGACTTCAGCTTTTCGTGGATTTTGTAAACAGCCCGCGCAGGGCCTTCTATGGTTATCTCGAATTCCATGGAAAAGGTTTCTTCCAGTCTCCTGCCGGAGGAACACATGGCAAAGCTTGTGCACGGTTATGCCGTTGACTCCCGCTTAAGCAGATAGCCTAGTCCGTATTCAAACGTCCCGCCAAACTAAATACTCGATCAACTTTGGTAAAGTCTCTTCCGTTTCGTTTACTGAAATAAATTCGGTTACTCAGTCGGCTGCGCTTACACAGACCCCTCTTTTTCAATAACAGTTTTCTGGGCGGCTCGTTCTGAACCAGCAAGGAGGTCC
>JAFDKD010000435.1 GCA_019307165.1 Deltaproteobacteria bacterium
GAGGAGGGAACTTGTACGCCATGAGGCGTATTTACTCCCTCCCACCGAACAAGCGCCCGGAAACGGGCTTGTATAAAACCCGCCCCTACATACCCATGAAAGGCAACGCCAATGTTTTCGCCTATTTTTACTTTTCTCTGTGCTCTCTGTGTGCTCTGTGGTGATTCTTTTTGTTGCGGCTATGCCGCGCTGGGTCATCCGTGGTTATCTGTTTTTCAATCAACCGGCAAGAATCATCCGGGACGCCACCAGCCGGGCGACTTGATTCGTTCCTTCGTAAATTTGCAGGAGCTTGGCGTCCCTGACGTATTTCTCGATGGGATACGACTCGGTATAGGCATGGTGCCCCAGAAGTCGCAGCGCCTTGCCGGCCGCCTCAACGGCCATGTCGCCGGCAAAAAACTTGGTCAGACTGGAATCCAGGGTCCCGGGAAGCCCCTGGTCCATCTTCCAGCAGCTTTTCCAGACCATCAGCCGGGCGGCCTCGACGGCGGCCGTCATATCCGCCAGATCGAATGTGATGGCCTGCTGATTCATGACCGCCTTAATGTTCCCCTGTTCCTTGAAAAACCTGACGGCATCTTCGCAGGCGGCCCGGCCGATCCCCACACCCACGGCGCAGCAGGACAACACCCGGAGCATGTCCAGTTCCTGCATGGCTATTTTGAACCCGTCCCCTTCCTTTCCCAACCGATAGGATTCGGGTATCGTCACATCCTCCAGATTGAAACTGGCCGTTCGCGACGAACGAAACCCCATTTTGTCTTCGATCTTCCCGAAGGTTAGGCCTTCGGCATCCTTTGGGACGATAAACCCGGTGATTCCCTTGATTCCCTTTGCCCTGTCCACCGTTGCAAAGACGATGTAGACGCTCGCCAATCCCGCATTGCTGATAAAACACTTTTCCCCGTTCAGCACATATGCCTGCCCATCGGCGCGGGCCGTGGTGGTGATGGAACCCGCATCCGATCCCGCATTGGGTTCGGTCAAGGCAAAGACCGCCAGGCCCGGATTATCCTTGTCGCAGACAAGGGGCAGAAATTCCGCTTTCTGGTCGTCGTTCCCCGCAATCATGAGCGAATTGAAGGAATTCAATGATGACGTAAAAGAGATCCCCCCATCCGCCACGGCAAGCTCTTCCAGGGCGATGGCCGTGGTCAGCAGATCCAGTCCGCTGCCGCCGTAGGTCTCCGGGACCCCCATGGACAGCAGCCCTTGCTCGTTCAGTTTTTTGATCAGGGGCCAGGGATATTCCTGAGTCAACCCCTTGTCGATTTTCCACGAAACAGGCTTTATCTCATTTTCGGCAAAGGCTTTCGCCTTGTCCCGCCACTTTTGCTGATCTTCGCTCAATTCGAAACCGATCATGATACGATAACCTCCACGCTATTGTCCTGCTGTTTTAGGGCTCGGCGATATCCTCTTCGACGCCGGCCAGGCTCTTGGCGTACTGCGCGTATTCCTCCATGGGGGACAAAGCATAGACGAACATCCGGGCCCGCATCCAGTGCCCGCGCATGGCTTTCCACGACCCGCCGGGTGGCGGGATCGGAAGTTACATCCTCAATTAATTTTCCAAATTTATAGATATTAGGCTTAAGATTTCTAAGCGATTTTAAGTAATCTTTTCTGCCCCTCAATGCCATTTTTTGCCTCCTGCATGCCGTTGTGGATAGGTGGATTATCAGCCTTTGCAACCTATGTTACAAATCAATGGGCTGTCAAGAAAAATACTCATTTGACATTTACCATAGGTAGGCAATATGATATAGATTAAACTTGATGCTGCACCGTCTTTTGTTCTCGACAAGCGATAGTCCGGGGTTCCGCGTCGCCGATTTATTGGGTTACTTGAAAAGTGGTAAGTCCACCTTGCATCAAACGATTTCGTTCAATGAAACCGAGTAAAGAATCCGGGCCCGGAGGATCAGGTTTTACAGATGGAATACGCCAGGGGAAAAAATAGATCGTCATGAAAAACGCTCAGCACAAAAAAGAACCCCCCGCCGAGGGCGATGGCAAACGGCAGGTCCGGAAAATGGAGCCGGCGAATTCGGGACTTGAAATCAAAACCGCGCCCCAAAACAATGGCGCGGGAAACCACATCCTGGCGCCTGTCAAACCCATGCGCGCCTCGGACCAGATCTATGAACAGATACGCGATCTCATTTTCCGCGGCGAACTGAAACCGGGCCAGAAAGTGATGAGCGAACGGCAGATGGCCGAAGCCTTTAACGTGAGCCGCCCTACCGTGCGGGAGGCAATCCACCGGCTCACGGATCGGGGTTTGATTGAAAATCGTCGCGGGGTGGGCGCTTTTGTGGGACATGCACTCGATGAGACAGGCTCTCCGTCTCTTTTGCATATCCTAGGCGGAAAGGATGTCAATCCCGTGGACCTGACCGAGGTCCGCATGACGCTGGAATGCTCGGGCGTCAGGTATGCGGCCGAACGCGCTACCCAGCAGGACCTGTCGAGACTTGAAAAAAACATTGAGGTCATGAGGCGTCAATACGAAACCGGGCAGTACGACAAAGACGAAGACCTCATCTTTCACATGAATATCGCCTTTGCGACCCACAACCTGGTCCACATTCATCTGATGCGCAGCTTTCATGACCTGCTCCACATCCTCATGAGCCGCTTTTTCGAAACCTGGTATGCCATTCCCGGATACGACAAGCTGGCGCTGGATCAACATATCCGTATTTTAAAGTCCATTCGCCACCGCGACCCGGATGAAGCCGAGACGGCCATGCGCGAGCAAATACAAATCCTTTTGGATCTCGTTCGACAGCCGTCAAATCTCTGAGATCAGCAAACCAAATTTGATGCATTCGTAAAAAGTCAACGCCTGCCAACCCGTCGACGTCTCCGCTCGTAATCACCCGTCCAGCACGAATCGTCATAATTCCAAATCGCTATTAGCGGACTCAAGCATACTTGAAACACCATGAAAAACATTTTTTCGGTGTAATCAGCGTTGAAGATAAAGGGGATTGAGGAATTACAAGGCCAAGGCTATAATATAAAATTAATTCGCGGAGTTCTGTTTAGGCGAGCCCTGGAAACAGCATTGGCAAGGAGGCTGACAAGCATGGGGGAAGCAATGGGAAAAACCGTCTTTGGCCTTGGTACAGTGATCGCATTCGCATGTTGCACCCTGCTTCACGCCGCTGGAGCGGAAAAGTTTGATCCCGGCAATTCGCCTGGCACCGCCCTGGCTATGATCGACACCCCTGATAAACCTTCGGGAAGTGGAGGCCCTGCGTTTGATGCGGTGCCACCTTCGAATCCGGTCCGATCCGGCAATTCCGTCAACATGAAGCAGTTTGAAAAATTCCCCATCTATTTCATTGAAAACCAGGGCCAGACCGACGCCAGTGCGGCTTATTACGTGAAGGGCAGGGACAAGGCCATCTATTTTACGGCCAAGGGGTTGATCTATGTGCTCAGTGGGGAGAACGAGAAATATGCCTCCTCCGGGACGGGTATCCGAAACAAGGCCTATTCCTCCGGCAGCGACACGCAAAGGAAAAGGCATCAACCCGGGCGTTGGGTCGTAAAGCTTGATTTTGTGGGGGCGAACGCGGATGTGCGGCCCGAGGGCAGAGGCCTGACACCGGCAAGGATCAGTTATTTCAAGGGCAGGCCGGAGGCGTGGAAGACGGGTCTGAAGACATACCGTGAGGTGGTGTACCGGGACCTGTGGCCGGGAATCGACCTGGCGTACGAGGGCACCGTGAATCGGCTCAAATACAAATTTATTGTGAGGGCGGGGGCCGACCCCCGGCAGATACGCCTGGCCTACCGGGGCGCGGACGTGACGGTCACCGATGCGGGCAGGCTGAAGGTGAGCACCGGCGTGGGTGGTTTTGAGGATGACACACCCTACGCGTTTCAGGGGCATGGGGATGGGCGTCAGACGATCAAGTGCGCTTACCAAGTGGACCCGGGTGGCGGATCGGGTGCCGTGATCTATGGCTTTGAACTCGGTC
>JAFDKD010000044.1 GCA_019307165.1 Deltaproteobacteria bacterium
ATGGTCAAGAACCCGGTGACCGGCTGGGCTGTCAAATTTTCGCAACAGCATGAGGATTTCCTGCTGTCGCCGCAGCGAGGCATGCCGGCCCCCTTCGATAACGGCGTGATGCGCTTTGCCTGGGTATCACCCCTCATCACGAACTGGATGGGCGACGCCGGCGTGTTAAGACGGCTATCGGTTCAGATCGTCGCCCCCAACTCGTATGGAGACACCAACCGATATCACGGAAAAATGACCCATAGGACCGAAGCCGAAGGCGGCTTCATGATGAATGTGGAGATCACCGGAATCAATCAGCTGGGCACGGTAACCACCACCGGCTCTGCGGATGTTTGGCTGCCGCGCCGAAAAGGCTACAAGCGCCATGATGTGAGGGAGGTCAGCCGGAATGAGGACCTCCGGCAACCGGCCACCGAAGAAAAGCGCATTCACGAACTGATCGAACGGCACGTCCGAAAACGCCACAGCGAGACCGCGATCGTGTTCGGTGAACGACAGTTCACCTATGGGGAACTGAACGCCCAAGTCGAGCGATTGGCCGGCCATTTGCGCGCCGGCGGGGTTCGAGCCGGCATCCGAGTGGCGTTCTGCATGGATCGCTCGCCGGAAATGGTGGTTGGACTGCTGGCGATTTTCAAAGCCGGAGGGACCTTTGTCCCCCTCGATCCCGATTATCCCAAAGAGCGTCTTGCCTACATGATCGAGGATGCAAGTCCTGCATGGGTGCTGACGCGGAAGGCGCTGTTTGAGAATCTGCCGAAGTGCAATGCCATACCGATTTTCATGGAGGCGGATGAAGGCCGGTTTGACAAAGCTCACCACACCCCGGCCCACGATTCAGGCGTAGCGGACCGGGACACGGCATACATCGTTTATACCTCGGGCGCGACCGGCCGGCCCAAAGGGGTATTCGTGTCACATGACAGTCTGTCGAGCTATATCCAGTCCCTCGGCCGTTCACTGCCCGTTACAGGGGATGACGTTTATCTGCAGACGGCCTCCATATCCTTTTCGGCCGCGTTTCGGCAGATCCTTCTCCCCCTTTACAAGAGAGCCAAATTGGTCATTGCGAATGAGGAGCAGCGGACGAATCCGCTGGCGCTTCTGGAACTGATCAAACAAGGCCGCATAACGGTATGGGATACGATACCGTCCGTCTGGTACGCCTGTTCGCGCGCGCTGGGTCGATTAAAGCGGACGGCATCCGCCGGCCTTCTTCAAAACGATCTGCAGCGGATTCACGTTACCGGCGAGCCGCTTCTATGGGAGCACGTCCGCGCGTGGCGGGTGGGGCACGGCCACAAAGCCGAAGTCGTTAACCTCTATTCCCAGACGGAGACCACCGGGACTGTCTGCTGCTACCGTGTTCCCTGCGACATCGGCGGGCGGACAGGCGTCGTCCCCCTGGGCCGGCCGATCGACAACACCGAGGTATACGTTCTCGACGAAAATCTCAAGCGCGTGGAAGACCCGGCGGAAGGCGAGATATGCGTTTCCGGTCCGCAGATTGCCGGAGGCTACTGGGGACAGCCCGGACTGACCTCGGAGCGCTTTCCCATCCATCTCTTCACGGCAGACAAAGGCGAGCGGCTTTGCAGGACCGGGGACCGGGGCCGGCGACTGCCGGACGGCACTATTGAATACCTGGGCCGGCTCGATGACCAGATCAAGATTCGCGGCTTTCGCATTTCACCCATTGAAATCGAGGCCGCCCTGGAGCGACACCCGAATGTCCGGGAGGCAGCCGTCGCCGAAAGCATTACCCGCTCGGGCGAAAAAGGGATTATTGCCTATGTGGCGCCCGCGGAGTCCCACTCGCTTACCATAGACGGGCGGCCGCGCCGCAAGCTGCCGAACAACATGGCCGTGGCCCATTTGAACCGGCATGAGACCGATTTCGCCTATGCAGCCATCTTCGAGGAGCAAACGTATCTCAGGCACGGAATCACCATTCACGACGGCGACTGCGTCTTCGACGTGGGGGCCAACATCGGGCTGTTTGCCCTGTTTATCAATCTCCTATGTAAGTCCCCGTTGCTGCATTGTTTCGAACCGAACCCCCACGTCTTCTCGATCCTGAAGGCAAACACGGGCCTGTACGCGCCCGGTGCGAAGCTTTACCCTTTCGGCCTTTCCGACCGGGGCAAGAGAGCGCCATTCACGTTCTTTGCCGGTTCGTCTCTCCAGTCCGGCCTCTACCCCGATCCCGATCGGGATAAAGACATTGTAAGGCAACTCATCGACAATCAGCGCGATGCCGGGATGGCCTTCATAAAGGATATTGCGGAAGCAACCGATCACATCCTGGAGCAAAGGTTCGCCGGCGAGACGTTCGGCGTGGACCTGAAAACGCTGTCCGGCGTCATTGTCGAACAAGGCATCGAGCGCATCGATCTGCTGAAGATCAACGTCGAGAAAAGCGAAATCGATGTGCTGCACGGTATCCGTGAGGAAGACTGGCGAAAGATCGAGCAACTCGTGGTCAAAGTAGACCTATCGGAGAACCTGGAACTTATCCTGGCTTTACTGGAATCCCACGGATACGAGACCGCGGTTGACCAAGACGTATTGCTGCGCCACACGCCGATCCGCACGGTTTACGCGATTCGGCCACCGAGAGCGCGGCGTCTGATAGCAGCCAAGGACGCCGTCGCCGACCGTCTCCCTTTGCCCGCCTTGGCCGAGCCCTTCGTCACCGCCGGAGACCTGAGAGCCTTTCTCGGCCGCAGGCTGCCGAAGTACATGATTCCCTCCAGGTTCGTTTTTCTCGAACAACTTCCTCGGACGCCGACCGGGAAGATCGATCGGCGGGCGCTGCCGGGTCCTGAAGGGTATGAGCGGATGGGCCGACAGGATGTTACTCTACCGAGTACGGCCATCGAGGCCGACCTGATGCGAATCTGGCTTGATTTACTCGAGGTGAAGCACATCGGCATTCACGACAATTTTTTTGAATTGGGCGGCGATTCCCTGCAGGCAGTTCAGGTGCTCGCCGCGATGCGAGCTATCCATCATGTGAATGTATCGACAAGCAGCTTTTTCGAGCAGCCCACGATCGCCGGGCTGGCCTCGATCATCGAAAATCAACGAAGGGATCACCATATTCCAGAGAAAGGGCCTTCGGCCGAGGAACTCGAAGACCAGCTCCTCAAGCTGGATACGGATTTCTAACAGAGTCAACAGTGATGGTGCGGTTGCAGGACCTTTGCAGGTCCCCCACCGGAGGGTATGGCCATGTCCAGACCAAAATACCGGGACACACAAACGACTGAACGGCGCGAAGGGATACGGAGTGTGGTCCTTTTCGGCAACGGGGCCGTGGCAACCACCCTTTGCATCCTGCTCACATATGATTCCGATTATGACGTTGTCGGTTTTACCGTCGACCGGCCTTACATGACGGCAGACCGCCTTCTCGATCTTCCCGTCATGCCTTTCGATCGGGTCGTATCCGTCTACCCCCCCGATCGACACGCCATGATGGTTGCCGTGGGCTTCACCCAGATGAACAGGCTGCGGGCGGAGCGTTGCCGGATGGCAAAGGAAATGGGATATGAGCTCGTCAGCTATGTCAGTTCAAAGGCCACGACGTGGCCCGGGCTCGTTATCGGTCAAAACTGCAGGCTGGCCGACAATTGCGTCGTTCAACCCTTTGCCGAAATCGGCGACGATGTTTTCCTGGGAAACGGCGTCATCATCGGGCATCACACGGTGATCCAAGACCATTGCTTCGTGGCCAGTGGCGTGGTCATAGCAGGTGGGGTGACCCTGGAGCCGTACTGCTTCCTGGGGATCGGCGCCACCATCCGCAACGGGGTAACGATAGCGAGGGAATGCGTGATCGGGGCGGGCTCGGTCATCCTTGAAAACACTCAGGAAAAAGGGGTGTACATGACCGAATCGGCCAAGACACTGAACATCTCCAGTGACCAATTGATGCTTCGTTAGTTGGCCCGGCCTCAGGAACTCCCCGGAAATACTGCCGCCGGCACCTGTTCTTGAAAACCGTTACAATTCAATACTTCCAGTGAACTTCAGATGGTATTATAGGTGCTGGATGCACCTGGAGGTTTTGCGCTGACATCACCGCCCCGACTTCAGCTGGAGACGTAGAGACCATAAACTGGTCCCTGGGGCCCCGTAATAACCCAGATGAAGGACGCGTGGAAGGCATCCTAACTCTCGATGAATGCTATGTGCCAGTACCTGCGTTATCTCCTTTGGGTTTTCTGGTGCTGGCCGTCTTGACATCGGCACTGATGCTCTGGGCGATGAGACGCAGGAAAAAAATCGCCTGATCCGCACAAAAAAACACGTTCATTAAAGGACCAGCTCCAGCAGATAAGGCTCCTCCTGACACAGGATCGATTTGTAGCGGTTCTGAAACAGGCGCCCGTGTCGTTTGTGTCCTCGATTGAAGGTCACGGCGTAGCCCGTGAGAACCCTTCTCATGACACCGGCAATAGGCGAGTGCCCGTCCGAGCAGCAGGTGAAAATGGTTGGGCATCAGGGCCCAGGCAAGGCAGGTCGTTGCCGTCTCCACAACAACGCGACTGAGCTGATCGATCAAATCCCTTCGGTCCTGATTATCACGGAATATTTTCCGACGCTCGATACCACGACATATGACATGGTGTAACGCACTGGGCGCGTCTATGCGGGCTTGGCGAGGCATGGCCCTTTCATAACGTGTACACATCCCCTATAGAAAGGAATACTTTCATGGGTGCCCCCCTCTCCGATTAGGCAAGAGGTTCATCAACCGCGAGGATCTCGCCGGAACCCTTTTTCTATATCCCTGCCAAAGGGATGCCGGACACGTGTGCCATAAAATCGTTACCGAGACCATCTAATTGATTTTATTGATATTATTCTCTCTTGAAACTTTTTACTTGACAGGGCGTTATAGGATTGTCCCCCTCCCTTTACTCCCTTTACATTCTTCTCAGTAATGGAAACCCTCTTAGTCGAAAAAATACCTGACCCGCAATTCCACCTTATAACCATTCTGTTTTTCCCCGAATTCGGAATTGTTGCCTCCTATCAGAAGAGCGCCGCGCAGTCTTAATTGCAGGTTGGTTATGGGGTTGTACAAAAGCTCCGGGGTTATGGACAGACTATGATCGTTTAAATTGATTATCGAGAAAACTGCCGGGGTAAAGTAAAGAATATCAAATGGTTCGTTCCAACTGGCGCGAAAATAGAGGTAGTCGCGCATCGGTTTGAAGGTACCGATGGATCCCTGGGATAACTGTGCTGCCTTGTCAAGCCCGGAACTATTTCCGGTAGAAATATATGTGTCGTATGCCTTGCCAACAAACCTGTAAAAATTATCAGCGTCGTTCTCGTCAAGACCTGCGCCATTGTGGTAGTATTCAACAATGAACGTCATATCGTTGGTGGTAAGATATCGAATACCGAAAAGATATTTCAGAACGTCCGATTTTTCGGTGTAGAGATTCCCCTCGCTGTCTATGGATTTCTTATTAAACCCGGGTAGCCACGCAAACTCCCCGTGAACCGCAAAGTTTGATGTGATATTTCTGGCAAAATCAAGACCGTAACGGGTCGTTCGACTCTCCCCTGTAAAAAAAAGCAGGTCTATATCGGTGTCCCATAGAAGACCGTAAAGCTTGGCGGCAAAATTGATGTGATCCGGTTCACCAAACTTGTCGTTTATGGATTTCGTGACCGGCAGGATCACCGGTGTGAGGGCTAAGGTTTTTAAGGGACCTCCAAAGCTCTTAATCGAGTCGGCAACGGCAAGATAATACCCCTCTACGGGCTCGGTGGGGTCATCAGGGTCTTTGGGGCGTGAAACAAAATTCACGGTATTGAAGGCATAGCCTTTCCCCCATTGGACGACCTTTTTGCCGGCCTCAAGAGCGAAACTCGGTCCAGGTTTTAAGGCAAAATATCCTTCCAGAAGAGTAATGTCCCCGTCCCATCCCTCATAGCCGTACCAGAGCCTACTATCGGCTCTAAAAAAAACGCCTGCAATGCCCTTGTGATAGCTTCCCTCCAGGCGAAGACGAGAGTTGTATTGTTCCAGGGTTGATCCCTCGTCTTTATCATAGAATTTGATCTTGTAAAACGCAGAATTACGGTCCAGACCGAAAAGAACAGGTCTGAACTCAAAAAATCCCCCGAGATTGTAAGGTTTTTTTTCGATCTCCTTTTCGATCTCCGACAAATCAAACGCATATTCATCCTCTGAAAGGGCTGGAAAGGGAAAAAGCCAGACCCATAGTGTCACTCCTGTGAGGATCAGGATTCCCTTCATCTAAGGCTCTTTACTCTGGGAAGAAAATTGAGCGTGAAAGCCTCATCCGGGAGGTCCCGCTCTTTGATTTTGGCAAAAATCATGATGGACCTATAGCCCTTGTAGAGAGGGCTGTCCGTTTCTATGACGGATGGTCGAACAATTCCGTCTCCAAAGTCTTGAACCTTTTTAAAATAAAGGGTTTTAATGAGCATGTTGGCCTCTGTAAGGCACTCAACCTTGGTGGGCAGCAACTCACCCTTGTGTACCCACATCTTCAGTTTGTCATAGGCAATAGACTTTGTCCTGGCCTTAAGGTGCAGCAGATATTGATCATTGCTCTCTTCCACCTTGCTTACCTTGTATTCAGAGGCATAATCGAGGCGCAATATATCAGAGTTATTGAACACGCCCCCCACAACCGACTGGATGCTTGTTATCCTGATCGGCTTTCCCACATTGGGGATATAGAGCCACATGTTTTCTCCAAGTCTTAAGGTGCTTCTCCCCTTCTCACTGGCAGGTGAAAGAAATAACGATGCGACCCTGTCTTGTCCTTTCTTAACTGTAAAAAGTATAAACTCCCTTTTGCTCCCATCAGGCTCAATGTTTATGAGTTTTCGATATGATTCATAGGTTTCAGGATTGAGATTTCTGTCCACGGTATTTAGAAGCTGGTCCCCATCTATCGCGTATACAGGCGTTGCAAACGTCATCGCCAAAAAACAAATTAAGATGTTTTGCATGCTATTTCCTCCCCTCTGAATCCGTTTTCACGGCATCACCCACACCCCCCTTAAATCCAAAAGGAGTTATTATGATTTTTCAATGCCGCTCAGGGATTTTCAACTGAATGAAATTGCTTTCTTTTTTAAATCCGAAATCCGATATAGTGTCTGCATCACGCCAAGGCGTGATTCAGACACTATATATGCCTTAAGGCATCGATGGGCTCCATCTTTGACGCCTTGTATGCAGGCTGAAGACTCGCCACAACTGAGACCACAATGACGATTGCCGAGATGACCAATATATCGGGCAAATCTATTGTGGGTGAGAGTATGAGGCCTGTCTGTCTCCCGAAATTAAAGGTAAGATCAACGATATTCAAAATATATAGAACCCCCGCATTCAGGATAACTCCTGTCAGGACACCAAGAACACCAAGACAAAACCCCTCAAGCAAAAACATCAAAAGAATCTTCTCGGGCATCGTGCCTATGGCGGCAATCGTGCCGATCTCCCTTATCCTTTCATATACCGCCATGATCATTACATTCATGATGCTAACAAGCACGATAGCAATCAGCATAATCTTGATAAAGAAGGTCATCACATCTATCATCCTTGCAATATTGAAAAAGGGAGAGAGTTTTTCCCAAGTATGTACCTCAAAGACGGGTTTGCCGGCCTTGTTCAGCTCCTTTGAGAGTATCCCGTTGATTTTCCGATGCACGTCATGGAGTGCCCTGAAATCAGAGAGCCTTAGTGCGATCTCGCTCACATCCATCTTTTCCATCCTGAGCACTTCCATGGCGTCCTTTATGTGCATATAACCATCCCTGCCGCCGGGGCCCGTGGCGCTCTCAACTATCCCTCCGATCTTGAATTGCTTCCCGTTTACAGAGCCGTCCTTATTGGTGGCAATAACAACAACCATGTCACCGACCTTAACTTTCATACCCTTTGCGATCAGCTCAGGGACAAGGATCTCCCCCTTTCTTATGGTCTTGTCCCCCTCCTTTATTCTTGAGAAAAGGAGTGGGACGGTTTTTGCCTCATCTTCGGGATTTACGCCGTTTAATCTTATGTTGGTTGTTTCAACGAAATTACTGAACATGCCGCCAAATTTGATCCTCTTTGAATAGGCCTCAATGCCGGCAGTTTCATTGATCGCTTTTTCTACTTTTTTTAGTGCCTTGGGGTTCAGATTCATGGTGAGCGGCAGGTTATCTATGGATGCTAAATACCCCTTTTTATGGATCTGGATATGACCGACAAAGGAGTCTGTTATCTGACCTATCATCATGTTCTTGAATGACCCTGTGACGGCAATAAAGACAAGGACAAATACAACACCTACGGTGATTAATGAAGCCGTAAGGAATGTCCTTCTCTTGTATCTTGCCAGGTTTCTCAAGGCGATCTTGAGTATATTAAACATTGCCTTAACCTCCCCTTACATGTCGATCGGTCAGTTCTCCATCTTCCAGCATATAGATTACCTCTACCTCCCCGACAATCTTCTGGTCATGTGTCGAAAATATAAAGGTCGTCCCAAATTCATTCTTCATTTTTCTCATGATATCTATGACCATATAAGCGGTCTTATGGTCCAAATTGGCAGTTGGTTCATCCGCGAGGATGAGTTTTGGCTCTGTAACCAGTGCCCTTGCCACAGCCACTCTCTGTTTCTGTCCCCCTGAAATTTGATCAGGATATTTGTTTTTCTGCTCAGTCATCCCCACGGCATTCAGGAGATCCATGACCCGTCTCTCTCTTTCTTCTGAAGGAATGTTCTGCACCATAAGAAGCGGGTATTCTACATTCTCAAACACTGTAAGCACAGGGAGCAGATTAAAGTCCTGAAATATGAAGCCGATGTTTTCACCTCTGAAAGTGGCGGCCATGCGTCTGTTAAGATGGGAAATATCCGTATCGCTAACCTTTAAGGTCCCATCGGTCGGCTTGTCAAGACAGCCGATGAGGTTCAGGATCGTGGTCTTTCCACTCCCGGATGGCCCGACAAAAGAAACAAAAGAGGCCGGCTCTATTTCGAAACTTAGACCTTTTAGGGCCTCAATTTTGATGTCGCCGGTTATGTATGTTTTGGAAACATTCTTTGCTGTTACTAAGCTCATATCTCCCCTTTCAGAGATCGTAAAACAGATGAGTTGCCCTTATTGCACAATCCACGTTGTGGAAAGTGGGACACTGGTAAAAAAGTAAATTGACAGCTTTTACTTGTCTACGATATGCATGAAGCGCCGGACCCAACCGATGCAACCGTTTCAATTTGGGACAACTCGTCTTTCATACGCTCCTCCGCGTACCATAGATCATACACCTGCTGCATACGCAACCAAAGCCCCGGTCCGTTGCCGGCAAACTTGCCGATCCTGAGTGCCATCTCAGTTGAGATAGGGTGTGTACACGCCAAAACACGGTGCAACTGCTGGCGGGAAATGCCCATTCGCCTTGCCGCTTCGCTGACAGAAAGTCCCAGGGATGGGAGCACATCTTCACGTAAAACCTCGCCGGGATGAATCGGCGAGCGTTTCAAAGGACGTTTAACGGAATATTCTTTCATAGTGCCACCTCAATGATATTGTTCAAGATCGACCCGTATCACATCCCCGTCCTCCCACTCAAACGTGAGACACCATGGGCCGTTTACGTGGATACTGTA
The DNA here is from genome assembly GCA_019307165.1 of Deltaproteobacteria bacterium. Classification (GTDB taxonomy): domain Bacteria; phylum Desulfobacterota; class DSM-4660; order Desulfatiglandales; family Desulfatiglandaceae; genus JAFDKD01. Next base: position 9,675 of record JAFDKD010000044.1, read on the forward strand.
ACGTTTTGGGACTGCTCGGAGGCTGTGGAAATTGAATCCCGGCACGTTCAAATCCGTCAATGACTCGGCTTGATCCAGAACATCCAGGCGCCTCAGGCAACGTGGCTGCAAATCCTGTCGCACCCGGCGACTGCGGCCTTTTTGAAATAGCTCCGCAAGCCCCTTATGTTTGAAGGTCCTGATCATTGTGTGTAGTGTAACATAAAGTGAGACAATGTCAACAACAATAAGCTGTTACGCAGGACGTATTCCGTATGGGTGAGGTGGTTTCGACTTGCCTTTTCGAAGCCCCATTCGGGCAGTCTAATGGCAGTAGGTCTTAACGTCATATCCGCTTGAATTAACCGTAAATGTTATGGCGCCCGACCGGTCGGTCCTCAGCACCCGGCATCCGGTCTTCTCGAGTCTTTCAAGGGTCTGCGCGTGGGGAAAGCGCCCGCGGCCCCGGTCCCTGCACGATATGACGCACATATCCGGCCTTACGGCCCCCAGAAACGATTCCGAACCGGATGTCCGGCTGCCGTGGTGGGGGACCTGAAGAATCGTGCCGGCAAGATCGTCTTTGAATGTTTCAACGAGCACATCCTCCCCTGCCCGCTCCACGTCTCCTGTAAACAGAAATGACGTTTTACCGTATGTGATTTTCAGCACCACGGAATTGTCGTTCAGCCCGCCTCCGCCCTGCTTCTCCACGGGAAAGGCGTTGCCCGGCAGCGGATGGAGCAGGCGAATCCCAACCCCGTTGATCTCCCGGCCATCGGCGAGGTCACGAGGATACAGCCGTTCGATCCCCTCTTCCTCGATAATACCCATCAATTCGCGGTAGGCGGGTGTTTCCGCCCGGTCCCCGTTGGACCAGAACGCGTCGGGCGAAAACGCGCGGGCAATGAAGCGCAGGCCGTTCATATGGTCCGCCTGGGGGTGGGTCAGGACCAGGGTGTCGATGCGCCCGATCTTGGAACGCCACAAGGCGGGCGCCACCACCATTCCCCCCACGTCAAAGCGGCCGCCGGGGAAACCGCCCCCGTCGATAAGCATGGTTTTGCCTCCCGGAAATTCCACCAGCGCCGAACTGCCCTGGCCCACATCCAGGAACGTCACGCGCAGGTCCTTGTGAAAGCGGACGCGGTGCACCCAGTAACCGGCATCGGCCAGCGCCAGCGCCAGGAGCAGTGCGATGCCGACTTTTGCCCACCGGCCCCGCCCGGCATAGTAAAGGCACGCCGCCAAGCCATAAAACAGGGCCGCCTCAAGGAAGCTCGGCGTCACCACCCACAGGCTTGCAAAGGGCAAGTCCGCCCAGAACCGGATCAGTTCCATCATAATCTCCGCGCCCCAGGCCGCCAGCTGGAGAATCGCGCCTGCCGCTGTTTGCGAAAAGAAAAGCACCGCCGTGCTCAGCAGACCCAGAGGAAGGACCCAGAGCCCCAAGATGGGGAC
>JAFDKD010000436.1 GCA_019307165.1 Deltaproteobacteria bacterium
ATGATGTTCAACGAAATCGCCCTTCAGGAGGACGCCCTGCCGATTGTGGAAGAGATGGGAATCGCTTTCAAGCCGGCTGGGGATGGGTATTACACGGTGGACAGCGTGGCGGCCACAGCATCAATCATTTCAAGATGTGTGGGGGCGGGCACGCGGATTTTCAACCTGGTAAAGGTGACGGACATACTGTTTCGAGAGATCGACGGCCACCCTAGAATTTCGGGCGTCGTCATCAATTGGTCGCCTGTTGAGAAGCTGGGGCTCTTTGTGGATCCGCTCAGTATCCGGGCCGCCTTCGTGGTGGACGGCACCGGTCATCCCGCGGATATCTGCAGGATCGTTGCTCGAAAAATGGGCGTTCAATTGGGCACAAAGACCGGCGATGTCGTAGGGGAGATGCCCCTGTGGGCTGAGAAAGGTGAAGAATTTACCGTTGCCAACACCTCTGAAGTCTATCCGGGCCTTTATGTCTCCGGCATGGCCGCCAACAATGCCTTTGGCGGCCCCCGAATGGGTCCGATTTTCGGCGGCATGCTCAATTCGGGCAAGAAACTCTCACAACTGCTTTCCGACAGGCTGAAACCTTAGTGCTCTTTTTCATAAGTACGGTGACTTATTTCCAGGATAGTCCCACCGCCCGCTTCGCTAGAGGCGCAAAGGGCGCAGAGTAAAACATATATTTCTTTAAGCAAAAAAATCTGCCGTTCATCCGTCGTTCGCGGCGGTTCATCTTTATTGCTTTACGCCGGGCGGACTGCCCGTCGGACGGGATCCCTTGAATGTGGTTGCCGACCAGATAAAAGGGGGCGCCGATGTCATCCAGTTGAGAGAGAAGGGGAGGCGCAAACGGGAATGTCTGGAATTGGGCATGGCCGTTCGCCGCATGACCCGGAAAAGCGATGTGTTGTTTATTGTCAATGACGATGTGGACCTGGCGCTTATCCTGGATGCGGACGGGGTCCATCTGGGACAGGACGACATACCCATTCAACACGCGCGCCCCCTGTTAAAGGACAAGATCGTCGGCATTTCCACCCATTCCCTCGATCAGGTCCGGGAAGCGGTGGATGCCGGAGCGGATTATGTGGGGATCGGTCCCATATTCGAAACAAAGACAAAGGCGGATACGCAGCCGGTGGTCGGTATCGACATGCTCCGCCGCTTGAACGCATTGTGCCCCATCCCTTACGTCGCAATCGGCGGAATAACGGCGGATAACCTCGGGTCGGTGGTTCGGGCAGGATGCCGCCGGGCCGCGGTGGTGTCCGATATCGTTCTGGCGCGGGATGTGGTCGAGCAGTGCAGACGGTTAAAGGGAATGCTGTTATGAAAGAAATAATGGAACACCCTTTCGCCAAGTCAACGCCCATGGCGGAAAGATGCCGGCGACTTCTGACCGCGGTGGGTCCGGAAGACACGCTGGCCATTGTCATCAACGCCGATCCCGATGCCATGGCCAGCGCCCTGGCGCTCAAGCGGTTGTTCTGGCGGAGGGTGGCAAAGGCCACCATCTACCACACCAATGTCATCAAGAGGGCCGACAATCTGGCCCTGATCAAGCTCTTGAAAATGGATCAGACCCATATCCGGAACCTTAAACGGGACACCATATCCAAGTTTGCCATCGTCGATTCGCAACCCCATCATGACGCCGTGTTCGAGCGGATTCCATTTGATATCATCATCGATCATCATCCCCCGGGGCCCGATTCAAAGGGGTTTCTCGTGGATGTGAGGGAAGAATACGGGGCCAACTCGACCATTATGACCGAGTATCTCAGGGCCGCGCGCATCAAGCCGTCGCCGAGGCTGGCGACCGCTCTTTTTTATGGCATCAAGACGGACACGGATAATTTCGCCAGAGACTCTCAGGTCAGCGACATCGAGGCGTTCAGATACCTGTATCGTTTTGCGAACCTTAACGTCATAAAAAAGATAGAGTTCTCGGAAATGACCCACAACACGCTGGCAAGCTATCGGGACGCCATGGACAGGCTCACATTCGCCAAGGGCACCGTCTTTGTCCATATGGGCGAAGTGAGCAGCACCGATACGCTGGTCATGATTGCCGATTTTTTCATGAAGCTGGCAGAGGCCGGATGGAGCGTCGTGTCGGGCATAAACGGCGGCAAACTCATCGTCATTTACAGAAACGCCGAACTCCGCGGCGATGCAGGCAGAAAGGCGAAACTGATGTTCGATCGATTCGGCGCTTCAGCCGGCGGCCATAAGAGCGCGGCCCGCGCCGAAGTGCCGATGGACGAGATCGCCGCCGAATTGAAGGGCTATGCCGATCCGGGTAAGTTCGTTATGAAGTTGTTCCGGGAAACCAAATAGTTTCCATCGAAGGGGCGGATTATGAAAACTCAGGAAGGGGTTATTTATCAGGCAAAACCCATCAGCGGAAAGTTGGTGGGCGAGGCAAAGGCCCTCATCGAAAAGCAGGACGTCCGGGGCCTGGAGGAGCTGGTCGCCAAAATGCGTCCGGCCGATGCCGCCGACCTGATAGAAAACCTGGCCCCGGAAGAGCGCGCATTCGTGTTCGATTTGCTGGAGCCGGAAGGCGCAGGCGATGTTTTGATGGAGATCGAACCCCCGGTGCAGGAGCGTCTCCTGAGCGGTCTGGACAATCGGGCGATTTCCGAAATCGTAGAGGAACTGGATTCGGACGATGCCGCCGATCTCCTGGGGGACTTGCCGGATGAACGCGCTCGACAGATTATTGAAGCGGTCCCGGACGAAGTGTCCGAGGAATTGGAAAAACTGCTTCCCTATCCTGAAGATACCGCCGGCGGCATTATGGCGCTCGAGTTTGTCTCCATCAGCGTCAACGCAACCGTGCAGGATGCCATAGAGACGATTCGGGAAAAGCGGGAGGAAGTGGAGAACCTCTTTTATCTCTGGATCACCGACGACGATGAAAAATTGGCGGGTGTCGTTTCCATGAGAGACCTGGTGCTGGCGCCTGCCCGCCGCCGAATCGGCGAGATCATGAACCCCGATGTCATCTCCACCAATGTCGCGGCAGACCAGGAGGACGTGGTTCAACTGGTCAAGAAATACGACCTGGTGGCCATCCCGGTGGTGGATTCACAGAACCGGCTGGTCGGCCGAATTACCCATGATGACATTATGGATGTCATGGAGGAGGAAGCGGACGAAGACATCTCCCTGATGGCGGGCGTGATCCGCCAGGAAATCGCCGAGGAATCCACGTTTCGGATTTCCCGGGCGCGACTGCCATGGCTGATCGCCGGCCTGTTCGGGGGGATTTTGGCGGCGGTGGTCATCAAGCAGTTCGAGTCGTCGCTGGAAAGGGTGCTTGCCATTTCCTTTTTTTTCCCGGTGATTATGGCCATGGGGGGGAACACCGGGACCCAGGCGGCCACGGTTGTGGTGCGGGGACTGGCAACCGGCGACATCGGCCTCACGAACGTGGGCAAACGCCTTTTGATGGAACTCAGGGTTGCTCTCCTGAACGGGTTGATTTGCGGTCCTATCCTGGGAATCATATCGGGGGTCTGGCTTTCGGACTTCCACCTGGGATGCGTGGTGGGGGCTGCACTGGTCCTTATCGTCCTCGCTTCCGGCGTTATCGGCTCAGCCGTGCCCCTGATGTTGGAGCGAATGAATGTGGACCCGGCCCTGGCCACGGGGCCTTTCGTAACCACATCCAATGACATCCTGAGTCTCCTGATCTATCTGGGCATGGTCACGGGCTTTTTAAGCCTGTTTTCCTGATATGACATAGGACCATTACCCCAAACCTCTATTGCCACTGGATTTTAAATCCGTCCGCAGGCCCGTGTATTCTTGCAAAATTCGATATCTTTTCTTGATTTATTGTTTTTTCTTCATTATATTTTGCCTTAATCGCGAGATCAAAGAACGGCACATCGTCCATCGTTGGTTTTTTGGTCATTTCGAGCGAGCAGTGGTTCGTTGGCCGATTGTTATACAAAACATAATGAAAATGGGAGGTTGGGTATCATGAGGAGATTTTTGCTGGTATTGCTGTTGGGGCTTTTTATTTACGGTTGCGGCGCCTCTGCGAAGGAATCGGGGTTCTGGCAGCATGATAGTATGTACAAGAACAACGAACACATGTATTTCAGCTGGTCCGGGTATAAAAGCCCCACGGAAGAGACCGGAAAGCTTTCCGACCAGGAAAAATGGTGGGGCCTGCCGATTGAGGCGCCTTTCTAAACAGAATAGAACGAAGCCCCTTGTCCTTGGCGGACGCACGCCTTGCTGTGGCTCGGTCGAGACCCGCGGTCGGAAGGGCGGTCAGTTAAAAAAGGTGGCTTGTCGGAATAATTCAGGGAGCCTCGGCGCGTGATTCACGGCCGGACCGGATGGTCCGGCCGTTTTTTGGTCCTTGTTCTTTGTTCCTGGTGCTTGGTTCTTCGTGCTTGGTTCAGGATTCAGAGGTTCACGGTTCAGGGTTATCCATCAGAATGTCTTTCTCTAGCAGCCCGTCGCTCTTGCGCAGGAGACACCATGTAACCAGTTGATTT
>JAFDKD010000045.1 GCA_019307165.1 Deltaproteobacteria bacterium
CGGCCCGCCCCCGGGGTTTAAGGTTAACCAGCGGTCAACGCAGGCAAGGATGCCCGCGTCGACCGGAAGTGATTTACCATGGCCTCCAAGAGATGTCCATCAGGTCGCTCTTGAAGTGCCACTCAGCCATGGCCGACCGCGTAATGCCGTCCACGTCAATCCCGTAGGTGTGCGTGAAAATCACCAAACCGATCGGCGGGATCATATAGTTGGTGAGGTAATCGATTAATGGTTCGCAACAACCGGCACCGATCCCCCGCTGTCCGTTCGACGCCACATGGGTCAGCGTTCGCCAGTGACCCTCGGTGAACCCTTCAGCCGGGCCCGAGAGGAAGAACGAACTGGCTGCCATGATGCCTTCGCCGCCCACTAGGCCGACCCGGGCGATATTGACCTCGTGCGGGATGAAATCGGGATTATCGATCGTGGGTCTCCACGGCGATCCCGGAGGAGGCTCACCCGGCGTGCTGCCCGGCGTGTTCTCTTCCATATCCCACATGGTCACTTTGGTCCCGATCGGACCGTTCTGGTATGCGCCCAGGAACCATGCTGCGATGCTGCCCGTTGTAGTGCAAGCACCCGGCTCCGCCTTCACGCCACGGTAACTGTCCACGGCAGCGTAGTACGCATAGTTGTTCGCGAATATTCTCGCTTTGCCATCGGCAGTCCAGTAATTCCACCCGTTGGTGCAATCATAGTAGGCGCTCCAGTTGCCCACGCCCCACCCGCAGTCACAGTTGATCTGGCTTTCACTGTAGCAAGCAGATGTCGGGTATTCGGGGTTTGGAGTCGAGCAGTTGTCGCCCCACATGCTCATCTGTCCGTTGTAGTACGGCCAATCCCTGAAGAACCAGTGATAGTGCTTCGTGGGGTAGGTCAGGACCACATCGCTGGTCACCACTGCTCCGTCGAAGGTCACCAGGTCGAAGTACTGATACCAGAGTTCCGACTTGGAAAGGGCGAGTTCCAGATCGTCCAGACTCCACGTGTTGTTGAAGTCGGGCAGAAATTCATTACAGCAGAAGTTCTTGTCGTCGCCGTCCCTGAGGCCGGGTCCCACGGTGGTGGCCCAGTTCTCGTTCACGTACCACGCGGGATGCAGATAGGTGCCCCCGTAGTAATCCACCACCCATTCCATGATGCTCGTCGGGTAAACGATGGCACCGCCCCAGTATCCGTCCCGGTGCGGCCAGTATCCTTCAAAATAGTATTCACCGTATCCGCCGGTCCTGAAATTCATCAGGAAGACGATGTTTTCCAGCTCGTAGCGGCCGGTCCCGGTGTCGTACATTTCCACAGAGCCGGTCAGCACGTTGCCGCAGTCATCGCCCCAGCGATATTTTCCGTCCAGACCCGTCTCATTGTCGTCATCCACGGTCGTGGGGCCCATGCCGGAGATTCTGACCAGGCCGCAGGCCCATCCGGGCGCGGCCGCGCCACCGGGCAGTCTCTCGTAAAAGAGGGCTTCCAGGACATCGTAGACATTGGAGACGCTGTGGCCGTCTTTATACAGGTCCCTGACCACGTTGGCCAGGTTGTGGGTATCCTCACAGCCGCTGGGGCTGGTAAGGGACCACACGCCGATGACCTCGAAGTGGCCTGCCTGCATCTCTTCCTTCAGGTTGTATGCGGGCTCATTGAATCCACAGTCCTTAAGCAGCAGGTCCTGAAATTTTTCCACCCAGAGAACCTCGCCGCCAACCACGTCGTCGGGGTACACTAAGCCCGAGTTGAGCAGCGTCTCGGTGTCGGCGCTCATGATAACTACGTCGCCGGCCTCGAAGGTGCCGCTGCCGGTCGGGCCGCTTGTCACCGCCCGCTTCAGGATGAACCAGAAGACATCGTAGGGCGACATCAGGACGATGTGGTCATAGACCTCGATGCTCTTCCGCCAGCCCCTGAACCTGAGGTGGAAGGCTACCCAGCGCCCCGTGGTGTTTTCGATCACCACGTAGTTTTCCCAGGCGTCGGTCCTCTCTTCCGTGTCCCTGACGTCATACAGGGCCGCAAGGCCCAGGTCGCCGATGCCGCCGGGCGCGATGTAGACGCTCGGCCCACCATTAATGAGCTTCACCTCATCACCCTGCGCAATAGCAGACCCCGCGCCGAAGGACAAGCAGAGCGCCAGACCTAAAAATAAGAATAGCGATTTTTTCAACATTAATCTTTCCTCCATTCGATTTTGGTTAAACCGTTCCAGTTACGCAACAAACACATCTGAAATGCTCAAAAAATGTTTTTATCCCTCCTTTCTCTTTTTATATAGTTTTTTACTGTTTTTTCCTGCGCCCATCGCCCGAATCGGCTTTCCCCGGGCCACAGACAACTTATACCGCTAATTTAACCGCATCCTGTAGTATAAAACATTTTGAAAGTCAACCTTTTTTTTATCCATTAAATTATAGATATGCTCGCCAAAACGCATCTTACACGCCGCCCGACACGTTGACCCACACGGATTTGACCTCCCCGGGTCCCAGTTCCAGCACCTGAACCAGCACGCTCTCCCCCACCGTCACCGCCACCTGGTAGATCCCCGGCTCCACCGCCAGCCTGAAGCCGCCGGCTGCGTCGGTCGGCACCCGGTAGTAAGCCGTGTTGTCGCCCGTCGTCACATCCACCATCACACCGGGAAGCCCCTCCCCGGACCGTAGAGCCCGTTTTCGTCGGTATCGTCAAAGACCATGCCCGACAGGGTTGTTCCGGGCCCGTTTTCCCTGGCGCCGAAATCGGCCACCCACAGGTCGTAACGATAAGAGAACTCATCCCCCTCGCACAGGCTCAAACCGTTAAACGCAACGCCCCCTTCCTTGAGATCCGGGCTGAGCATGTAACGCTCGCCCACCCTTTCCGGGCTCAGTTCATCGCGAAAAGCCGCCTCGAACAGGGCCGTGGCCACTTCGGCGGGTATGGCGTCGCACAGGGACGCGATCAGGCCGATGGTCTCTCCCGTCAACACGGCGGGATAGCCGGCTTCCGCGATCCGGTCCCAAGGCCCGCGCCCGTCAAGGGAAAAATAGGAGAAATACCAGTTGGCCAGCATGTCCGCGGCATGGGCGGCGGCCGATTCGGCCAGCCGGCGATTGTAGAGGAGCGGTCCGAGGCCCGCCGTCAACATGTCGGCGAATTCGGGCAGATCCCGGAGGACCTGCTCCGTGTCCATGCCCATGGCAAGCGCCATGCCCAGGGGGTTTTCCCGCGCCTGATTGATGAGCGCCAGCAACTCGCTCTCGATGACATGCGCCTCCTGCGCCCCGAAATCGAGCGTGGCGATGTAAGCGTTTATTTGATAACCGTCCACGGAAAAAACGCCGGCCTGGAGGCTGACGCCCACTTCCCTCAACTCCGCGTTGATGATGTTCCGCTCATCGGTGAAGGTCGGGTCCAGCTCGTTGCGAAACATGTTTTGAAACAGGAGGGCGGCGGCCGTCTGCGCGTCGATGTAATTGGTGAACCAGAGGAACCCCAGCGTTTCTCCGGAGACGGCTGGTTCGTAGCCCTCGGCCACGATACGATCCACGTAGGTCGTCACGTCCTGGTCCGGACGCCAGGGCGATCCCGGCGGCGGTTCCTCGGATTCCACCGGGAGGCTGTTATGGGCGTAATACCCCCGGGCGATCATGTCCGCCGTATGGCCGGCGGCGGCCCGGTACAGGTCCGCATTGAAACGCAACGGCGGCAGGCCTTCGGTAAGAACGTGTTTCAGATTCGGAAAATCCGCCAGTATTTGGTCCGGGTCCATGCCCAGGGATGCGGCCGTATCCAGCGGGTTTGCCCTGGCCTGGTTGATCAGTTCCAGCAGGAGCGTTTCGGTTTCAGTCGGACCCTCATCTCCCCGGACGGGCACACCCGCGAGCCCCGTGAAAAGGACGACTAGGGCCAGGAGAATGACGGTTATGGGTGCTTTGGGTCGCATAACGCGTTTTAAGATATGCAAAATGCGTGCTGAAATTTCAGGACCATCCGATTTATTTAAAGATATCCAACCCACTGTCGCGGAAGGCGCCGGTCCGATTACGGGCGCCGTTGCGGGCCGGGGGAACATCGCCGGGGCCGAACGGGCTATTTTTTCAATAGCGGAACTTTATAAATTCAAAGGGATGACACATACATAGCCGTCCGCTGAGGTGAAGGCTCACGGGAATATGGCCCATGCTTGCATCCGGTCTTGGCCGGGGGACGGCCTTCTTCCACCCCTCTGCCCGGTTCGGAAAGCAGGGGAATTTTCGGTCCGAAAGCGTCCCGCCGGGCACGCTCCGGTCCCCGTACGCGCTCCGGCAGGCCCTGTCCAACCGATGAGAGTTGGTCATATCGAGCCAGCGTCGGCTAAATCCAGCCAGTGTCCAGGTCAGGGGGAAGCCCTGAACGGTTAGTCACCCCCGGCGAAGCAAACCAGCCTGGGCGGGGGTGATAAGATCAATCGATTCAGGCTTTCATTCGCGCCAAAAGCCATTCCCTAACTTTAGCTCACTTTAGCCACTCTAGTCACTTTAGCTCACTTCTAATCTACCATCGCATCCGCAGCATGGCCGTGGCGGAAACGGGCGCCCCCGTTATGGTCGTGTAGGCGCCCGGGGTGTCGTATTCGTTGTCGGTCAGGTTGCGGACGGCCAGTTCCAGGTCCAGGCCCGGGCGCCATATATCCTTGACCGTGGCTACCAGATCCACCAGCCAGGCCCCGGAGGAACTGCGGACGGTCTCGAACCCGTCCCCCTCCGCCCTCGGGTAGATGAGCATCCGGGAAGAAAAGTAGCGGACCCTTAAAAAAGTCGTGATCCGATCTACCGGCCGCCATGTGGCCGTAAAATTGAACAACGTGTCCGCCCCGATGTCATAGGGATAGGTGGCCGTGTCGTAAACGGGGACCAGATTCCCTTCCGGGTCCACTTTATAATATGCGACATAGACATACTTCTCGTCGGGCCCGTCGTTGTGCAGCAGGGTCAGATTGGCCGAGAATTCCAGATTATCGAGCGGCGCAAACCGCCCTTCGAGTTCCACCCCCTTGATGTCCTGCTCATTGGGCAGGGAAAGCCCGGCATAGGGATCTTGGTTAATGTGGTTGTCCAGCTGGCTGAAGAATCCGCATATGCTCAGGTCCCACCGTTTGGAAGGCTTCCAGTTGGCCTGCGCGCTCAGGGTCCTGATTCGCTCCAGATCCGGCTTTCCTCCGCCCGAGGGTTGCAGGAAAATGGGCGATCCTTCCAGGAGCTGCCGGGAAAAGGGGGTCCGATATGCATTGCCGAGCAGCAGTTTGACGGCCCACCGGGGCGACGGAGACCAGACCGATCCGGCGCTGTAGCTGACATGGTCCTTGTAGCTGCTGTGATTGTCGTAACGGAGGCCGAAAATCAGGTCAAAGTCGCCTATCTTGTGGGTGTATTGACCGAACGCGGAGCCCAGCCGGTCCTTGTAATCCACCGCCACGAGGGTCGGCAGGAATACCGTGTTGTCGTCTCCCAGAAAATCGGGCAGGTAGCTCCCCCATACCGGCGCGTCCCGCACCTTCCGGTTCCGGTAGGAGGCGCCCCCGGTGAACAGGCCGCGCCCCGCAAGAAACGACCGGTCGTAGACCGCTTCGCCGTAGAACGTGGACTCGCGGGGCGTGAACGCGAGGTCGATGATCTCGTATTCGGCGTCCAGGCGGGAGTAGTAGCCCATGAACTGAAGGGCCGAAGTGGCGTCAAGGGCCTTCTTGCCTTCCATTTTGAGGTAGCTCATCGGTTCGCTGCGGCTCTCCTGCCAGGTCAGGTCCTCTTCCGCGCGGGTTATGGCATAGGGCCGTTTGTAATCGGCGTATCGTCCGGAGAGGGTAAACCAGTCCCGGAACGAAACGTTGCCGGACACTTCCAGATAGCGGGCGGTACCGGCGTAGGCTTCCCCCAGCCGCTCCTCGGGCGGGACCGGCGGCGGAACGCCGTCCCCGAAAAAACGCAGCAGGTTGATCCGGGTATCGTCCTCCTCCCCCCGGCGGCCGCTCACGGAAAGAAAGGCGTCCCAGACGCCGCCGTCGTATCCCAGGTTGCCGTATCCGTACACCTGCCCCCCGGGCTCTCCGTAAAGCAGCCCCGCCTCGGCGCCGTCCAGGTCTTTTCCCGTCAAAGGCACCACGTTGACGATGCCGGCAAAGGCGTCGGGACCCCACAGGACGGAGCCGGGGCCCCGGACGATCTCGATCCGTTTCACCGACGCCATGGACAGGTTGTTATCCAGAGGGTGGGTGGACTTTCTCATGTCGGCGTTCATGGGCACGGCGTCGTAAAGGAACAGGACGGAATCGCGAATCCCCCTCAGATAAGGCTGGGTACCCGACTCCTTCTCCGCCATGTAGAACCCGGGGAGCATATCCAAGGCCCGGCTCAGGGTGTGGATGCCCCGCTGGTGAATCTCATCCCGCGTGACCACCTCGGCGACCGCCGGCGCCTGCCATGCGCTCTCTTTTCTCCGGGATGCAATGGACAGCACATCCAGGTCTTCGCCCACGAACATGAGCATGGTATCCTGCTGTGACGGGCCCTTCTCATCCGTTTCGGCGCCGGGGGCGGCCGCCGGTCCAAAGAGCAGCCATCCGAGAATGCAGCCCAACAGAAATCTATTTAAACCAACGAACTTCAAAGAATCACCACTCCGAAATCCCAATTCTCAAATCCGAAATCCCCATCTTGCCGCGGCGTAGCTGCGAAGCAGCGAAGACGGGTCCTAAATCCGAATTCCCGTTCATTCTTCATTTGAGAGTCGTTTCAACAGCACCCGAAACTTGGCCCGGGTCAACCCCAGCAGTTTGGCGGCCGCGGACTGGTTGTCGCCGCTCGCGTCAAGGGCCTGCCGTACCAGCGCCATTTCAAGATCTTCCAGGGATATGCCCTCCGCGGGGAGACTGAAAGCGGCCCCGACGGGTCCTCCGCCGCCGGTCTGTTTAAGAAATGCGAGGGTGTCTACGGTGATGGCTCCCCGGCCCTGGGCCAGAATGAAGGCCCGCTCCATGGCGTTAGCCAATTCCCTCACATTTCCCGGCCATTGACAGGATTGAAGCATCCGCTCCGCCCCTTCCGTCAACTTGGGTTCGCTCCCTTGTCCCAGCCCGCCCAGAAAATACCTGGACAGAAGAGGGATGTCGTCCTTCCGCTCTCTCAACGGGGGCGGATAAATGGGAAACACATTGACCCTGAAGAAGAGATCGCGGCGGAACGCCCCCTTTCTCACCAGTTCGTCGAGGTCTTGATTGGTGGCGCAGATCACCCTCACGTCCACGGGTATTTCCTTGTTTCCACCCACCCGCTGGATTTTCTTTTCCTGAAGCGCCCTCAAGAGCTTGGCCTGGGCGGCCCCGGGGAGATCGCCGATCTCATCCAGAAACAGGGTCCCATCGGACGCATATTCGAATTTGCCGGCGGTCCGCCTGTCGGCCCCGGTAAATGCCCCTTTTTCGTATCCGAACAACTCCGATTCCACCAGGCCGGGAGAAATGGCAGCGCAGTTAACCGGGACAAATCGAGCGCCGGCGCGGCTGCCGGCCCGATGAATGAATCGGGCCATGAGTTCCTTGCCCGTCCCCGATTCGCCTGCGATCAGGACGGCCGTGTCGCTTTCCGCTACGCGGGAGGCGAGGCCCATCGCTTCCGACATGGGCGCGGAACCGTAGACGATCTCGTCTCCGCCCGCCACTTTTCTGAGTTCGGCCTTCAGGTCCCGGTTTTCGACCATGATTCTTGAAAGGCTCAGCGTTCGTTCCACGGTCGACAGGATCCGATCTTCCTCAAAGGGTTTGGTAATGAAGTCGGCCGCCCCCCGCCGCATCGCATCCACCGCCGAGTCGATTGTGGCGAAAGCGGTAATGATCACGACCGGGCAGGGGGCCTCCATTTCCGTGATCCGCCCCAGGAGTTCCATTCCGTCCATGCGCGGCATCTTGATGTCGGCGATGACCATGTCGAAAGGTCTTTCGTCGATGATGTCCAGTGCCTCGGCTCCGTCGCCGGCCTGGGCCACCTGGTGGCCCTGCCGATCCAGCATAATGGAAAGCAGATGTCGCATCCGCTCTTCGTCATCTACAATGAGAATATGCGCCATGGATATATCCCACCTGCAAAACCTAGTCCTCCGGGCCGGTCGAAGATCCCGCATAGCGGGGGTCATCGTTTTCCAGAAATGCCACTCCGGAAATGCGGACCGTGGCTTCGCCGGAGCCTTAACCTCAGCCTATCTTTCCAGCCCCCTATTGAGGCGGCCTAAAAACCGGATCTTATGGACCCGGGTCATTTTTGTCCCGTCGACTCCGTGGGCCGGCCCGCCATCGGTATCTCCACCAGAAAGCGTGCGCCCCCCTCTTTCCTGTTCTCGGCGCTTATGGCCCCGCCCTGGTATCTGATGACCTGCGATGCGTAGGCCAACCCCAGACCGGTCCCTTTAGACCGGGTGGTAAAAAAAGGCTCGAATATGCGATGGAGGATTTCCCGGGGAATGCCTTCCCCCTCGTCGAGGATTTCCGCAGTCCAAAAATCCTTGTCGCAAGCGGCCTTCACCATAATCTTTCCGCTTTCGCCGTTGGCTTCCGCCGCATTTCTCAGCACATTGCTGATGGCCCGCGTCAGCAGGTCCGGGTCCACCCGCGTCAGGCACGGCGTGTCCGGTATCTGCGTTTCCATGCTTACGTCGGTTTCGGTTTGCTGCAGGTCGAATCTCACGACAATCTCCCGGAGCAGGTCGTTCACGTCCGCCTGCCGCAGCACCGGTCGGGCCGGTCTGGCGAATACGAGAAAGTCCTCGATCAACCGGTTCAGGCGGCGGATTTCGTCCTCCATGTAAAAAACCATGGTGTTGTCGGACTTGAGGTCGCCCTTTAAGACGTCCAGAGAGCTTTTGATGATGCTGAGGGGGTTTTTCACCTCATGGGCCACCATCAGGGAAAACTTGCCCATTTCCGCCAGGGTGCTTTGGCGCATCATCTCCTCATCCGCCTCCTGCAATGCCCTGCGGTTTTTCTCCAGGGAATCGAGCATGGCGTTGAAAGCCAGGGCAAGCTCCCGCGTCTCGGGCAGGTTGCCCGGATCGACCCGCAGGTCCAGATCTCCCCCCGCCACTTCCCGGGCCGCCCCGGCCAGGTGGGTAACGGGGGACACCAGCGACCGGGAAAGGAAGAAGAAAATAATGCCTGCCAGGGCTGCAAAGCCGATGGACAGCCAAATGAAGCGGTCTCTCATGGTTTTCAGCATCTCGTCCAGGCCCTGGGTACTGTAGGCGATCCGGACCGTTCCGATAGCTTTCTGCCCCAATTCGGTATCGACATTCCATTCGAAAGCCCGGCTTTCCTCCATCGATTCCCTGAGAAAAACCGACGTCTCCATGATCGAAAATTCACGGGGGCCCTCCTTGGAAACATGGACCAGATTTTGCCCGAGTTCGTCCAATATGGTCACGCCGACCACGTCCGTCTCCGACAGCAGGTTTGTGGCCGGGCGCTCCAGCATGGACCGGTCATCCAGCAGTATACCCAGCTCCGAATTGAGCGCAAGGTATCTTACCAGAAAAGAAATCCGTTTCTCGAATCTTTCCTGAACAAACTGCCGGGTGATCTTCGTCCCCATGTAGCCGAGGGCCAGCGTCGTGATCGTAATCAGCGTAAAGGCCGCCAGCAGAAGTCGAAAATGAATGCCCAGCCTTTTCATGGGCCGACCTCAAGGGGGGCGGTTGGCGCCTCCGACGTCTCCATGCCGAGCTTGTTTAAAACATTCCGATTCAACCACGCGTGGAAACCGGGCGCCTCCGACCGGCAGACCTCGCCTCCCAGCGCGCGCAGGGCCAGTCGTCCGGTCTGACCGCCCAGTTCCTCGTAGTCGAACACCATGGCCAGGGCCGCTCCGCTTTCATAGAAAAAACGGTTGTAACCGACTACGGGAATATTTCTCAGCAGCGCTTCCTTGATCAAAAACTGCACAACGCTTTCGGATATGACCGTACGGTCCGGAATCAGCCATAAGGCATCGATCTCCCGCCAATACCGTTTCAGGGCCGCGGGGATCTCCTTTCGGGAAGAAACCGCGAGTTCCCGAAGGCCGATCGAGGCAAAAGCGGCCCTCTCCCGGGCCTCCCGAACGAATGTCGAATTGTGCCGGGGATCGTACAGAATGCCCGGATTGGCGACCCCCGGAAGACCTTTGGAAATGATCTCCAGTTGCCGTCCCACATCAATGTTCAGGGAGATGCCGCACACATCCTTTCCGTCGCCGATCGCCTTTTCGGGATTAAGGACCATGCAGTATACCCGCAGGGCGGTGTCTCCGGGAAGTTGCTTCCATATAAACGCCGCGCTGTCCGGCCCGACGGCGATCCAGACGTCGTAACCGTCTTTCAGAAGACGCTCGGCAAGGTCCTCGCCCCCCCTTGCGGTGTTCTTCATGAAAAAGATTTGCACGTCGGCTCCGGCATTCGCCCTGAGTGACGTCTCCACCCCTTCCGCCGCATCTACGTACGGACGGATATTTCTGGAAATGATCACGGCGGCCTTCAAGGTCGGGGCCTTCTCCCGGCCGGCGGACATGGCCGGAATCGCCAGGGACAGAAAAGCTGCGAGAAGCAGCCAGGTCACGGACCATGCGCGGCACGCCCCCCGATCCGAAAGGCTTCGGGGTCCCGCCGGAAACGCCGGGGGCCGGAAATACCGGAAAATTGAGAATCGCCGGTTGTCCGGGGATGGCATGTTTGATAGATTCAATGCGGCTTGATCTTTACGGTAATCTGGGATAGCTAGCTAAGGGTTCGCGGAAAAGGCTTGTTGAAATTTATCAAAAACCCGTAACTATTCAGGTTGTCAGCGCCGCCTCTGGCCTGAAGGGCGGCCGGTCTAATCGATTAGGGTAACTTCAAGAAAAGGGCAATAACCATAGACTCGGTTAAGTTCCGCCGGAAAGCGGCGGACAGGTCCCCCTTTACAAAGGGGGGAGCGTGCAAAGCAACCCGCAACCCTGAACCGTGAACCCTTGAACCATGAACCTGAGCAGTTACTTTTCGGAAAGGAATCGGGACGTATGAATAAACGGATACTGGTTACGGGCGGCGCCGGATTCATG
>JAFDKD010000437.1 GCA_019307165.1 Deltaproteobacteria bacterium
TGAAAAAAGACGGATAGAGCGTCCCGCCGACGAGCACCGGCTCCGACTGCTCGCTCACCTCCTGGCTGATTTCCATGCTCACCAGGCCGCGCTCGTTGATGTGCGGTGTCACCGTCAGCAGGATACCGGTGTCCCTGTACTGGATGTTGGTCTCCGTAAGCGGGGTCGCTCCCGATGAGGCGTAACTGATCTGGGCGCTGGCCACGGGCACCTCCGTGGACACGTCGATCCTGGCCTCCTTGTTGTCCGAGGCCAGGACCATGGGGGAGGACAGGATATTGACCCGGTTGTCGTTGGCCAGGGCCGTCATTTGCATCTTGACCCTGTTTCCGATCCCTACGGCATAGGCCAGACCGGTACTGCCGGCCGCGGCGCTAATGAGGCCGCTGCCCGGGAACTCGGAATCCGAATAACTCCACTCCACGCCCAGTTCGTTTTTGGCCTCCAATGAAATCTCGGCGATCATCACCTCGATGAGCACCTGCCTCGGCAGAACATCCAGCCGTTGGAGTATCCGCTCCACGATCCGGTAGTCCCGGGACGTGGCCTCGATGACGAGAGCGTTTCTCACCTCGTCAACGGTGATTCGGATCTCCCCTTTCAAGGTCCCCGGGCTGGTTTCCCCCCCCGCACCGCCGGTCTGTTGGGTCCTTGCCTGCTTTGCCTTGGTTGTCTTCTCCCGGGTCTTCTGCTCTTTCAGCTTCTGCTGGTACTCTTTCGAAAAAGGATTTCTGGGGGGTTTGATTTCGGTCGCGCCTTTTTTGCTCCCGGTCCCCTTCGCGTCCTTTTTGGCGAAGATATTGTTCAGGAGTTCTCCCAGCTGTGCAGCTTCGCCGTTTTTGACCGAATAGACGAAAATCCGCGGCTCCGCGTCTTCGCTGGGGGAATCCAGCTGTCGTATGAGCTGCTCTACCCTCCGGAACACCTGCGGCCTCTGGCTGATGACGATAAGGGTGTTGAGCCTGCTGATGGCGATGAATTTGACCTCCACCTGCTGACCGGTGCCGAAAGAGGCGAACACCTCGGCAACGATTTTGCCTGCTTCTTCCGCATCCAGATATTCCAGGGTGTAGAATCGGTGGTTGACTCGCTCGAACAAGTCCACATCGAACACCTTCACCAGCTGCAGCGCCTTGAGGATCACATCCACCTTGTCCACCACCAGCAAGGTATTGGATGCTTCGTGGGCGACCACCACCCCGTCCTTGGACAGGAACGGGTCCAGAAGCTTGTTCATTTCCGATGCTGAGATATATGTGAGAGGAACGATCTGGATAATGATCCGCTGACCGGGAGGAATCCGTTTGTCTTCCGGGCTGAACCGAAGGCCGACGGGCAACCGCGGCGCGTCTTGACGTTTGATGATCCGATAGAGTTCCCCCTCCTTGATGGCGGCCACGCCATTGACCTCCAGGATCTGCAAAAACACAGGAAACAACTCTTCCTTCCGCAGCTTTCCCGCCGTATGGATCGTCACCTTCCCGCCCACGCCGGGTTCGATCATGTAGCTGATATCGAGAATTTCAGCCACCGTTCGTATGACTTCGCGAAGGTCCGCCTCATCGAAATTGAAGACAATCTGACCCGTCTCTCCGGCCAGGGTCCTCTTTCCGGGCGCCGGCCCCTTCGGACGGGTTTCTTCAGACCCGGAAACCGCCTTCGGCGAAGCCGCTTTGCCGGTTTCCTCGGTTTTTGAAACACCCGTAGGGGTTTTACCGGCGCTTTGTTTGCTACTTTGCTTGGTACTTTGCTTGTCGCTTTGCGTTGTGCTTTGCTTGGCATTTTGCCCCGGACGCCGTCGGTCGACCCTGCCGGGACGTCTCCTCTGCGGCCTGCGAACCGCTTTCTTCTGCTCGACGCCGACCTCCGTCGCCTGTTCAACGCCGGTCTCCGTTGTCTGTTCAACGCCGGTCTCGGCTGCCTGCGCTCGGGCCTCATGCCTGTCTGAAACAGCGTTCGAAACGGCGAATAAACCTAAAAGCACGATCCCCAGAAATATCAGTTTTTGAAAAACGCCATTTTTCATCTTGGCTACCTTATAGTTTACCGTGAAATTTCCCGAAGCCGGGCGGCTTTTCGAGTTTATTCCGTTCATTTATCCGGTCTTTCAAAGACTTTCTTCTCGGGTCCTGTCTTCCCGTCGATTTGGGAAGCGTGCCCTTCTTGTCGCGCATCGCGGCGGCCCGAGACCGATCCGCCCGGCTGGACCGTTTCGAGACGCTTTTGGACGCATCTTTTTTCCCTTTCGTGCGACTGACCCGTTTACGGGCCTTTCTCACCGGGGCCTTGGAGCGCGGCTTTTCCTTGTCATAAAGGAACATCTCAACCTCATTGCCGTCGGCCGTTAAAACAATTCGCTCCTTTTCGATGGTCGCCACCTTGAATCCTTCCACCGTGTCTCCCACCCGCACCCAGGCCTGTTGCTTTTTTTCGGTCTTCCAGTTGGGATTGGTGATGAGGGCGGCCTCACATCCCTCAGCCATGAGAACGCCGTAAAGAAACATCTTTTTTTTCCCGGCCTTGAGTTCCCTGGGCTTCTCCTCTTCCTTCTGTTTTTCGGGCTCGGGCTTAGCGGTGGATTTTTCCTGCTCCGGTTCAATCTCTTTTCGCTCAGGGGAAAACAGGTTATTCTTCGCGATAATGCTTAAAGAACGCTCTTTGGGGACATCTCTCCTGACGACCTTCTTCGCCGGCAATGCCGACGATTTCCCTTCAGAAGGAGATTCGGGCGCATTCCGGGCCTCCTCGGACCACACCGCATATGCTTTGATGCCGAACACGACGGCCACCCCGGCAAGCATAATGTTGACAACCCAGATCTTCAGTCCCATCTCACTCCGCCTATGCGGGCGGCTACCCCCGCTTCATCATTCCGGCGACGGTCACGTCCGCCTGGATCTTCGCCTGAGGCTTCGATCGACCCGCCCTCGGAACCTTAATGGTGATTTTCTTGACGCTGAGATATCTCGAAGCGTTATCGATACCGTAGAGAATCCCCTTCAGCTGCCTCACGGTGGAGCTGAGGGTGAATTGAACCGGGATGCCGATATACTCGGCGTCGTCCATCTCTTCGGGTTTCAGCACCCTGACCTTGCGGATTTCGATTCCGCTCTTGACCGCAATGTCGTTCAATATATTCTGGATGTCCACCGCGGCCAGCGCGGGCGTTGTCCCGCTCAGGAGTCCCGCTTGAAGTTTCTTCAGGACCTTTTCATTGGCCTTGATCCTCTCGGCCAGCAGCTTGCCGCTTTTCGCGATCTTGCGGTATTTTTTCAATTGCTTTTCTTTGATGACGATTTCCTCGTTCGGACTCCATATGGCTTGGATCCGGGGCTGGAAGCGGTATCCCACTCCCGCGACGAGAAGAACGCATCCGACCGCGAGAAGCAATTTAGTTCGCCTGTCAAAGCCGATTACGGGCATGCGCATTTTTAGTTCACCTGCAGGCCGATTTTGAATCTTTCTTTGCCTTCTCTGGTTTTGGTGATGGCCGATCTGAAGACGGCGTCCTTGAAATGGGGAGAGGCCTCCAGAAGGGGAATCAGTTCTGACGCGGAATCGGCGTACCCCTCCAATTCCACACCTTTTTCCGAAAAGGTGAATGATGAGATCCACGCGCTTTTCGGAATGATATTACTCAAGTCCTTCAGGATATCCAGCAACGCAGAACGGGTCCCCCGAATGCCGTTGAGGTAATCGATCCGTTTATCCAGATCCTTATCCTTATCCTGGGCGCGCCTGACATCGGCGACCTCGGGCTCGAGCGCTTTTATCTGATGATTCAGACGCTTCATGTAAAACCGCTGACGCGCCACGCTCCCGGCCCCCCAGCCGGCCGCCGAAACGAACAGAAGCAGGACAAGACCGACCATCACGTAAAATCCGACCCTGCCGGCCTTCCTGCGATGCTCCGGGGGGAGCAGATTGATGTCCACGGCCGTCTTCTCGAGCCCCTTGAGGGCCAGCCCGTAGGC
>JAFDKD010000046.1 GCA_019307165.1 Deltaproteobacteria bacterium
GACGAGGCCGTCAGCATCTGCTTTCTCAAGCGGTATGTGGCGGATGTGGAGATCGACCAGGGGATCGAGCCGGTCTACGAAACGCCGGAAAAAAAGCTTCCCGGAAAGGTCGCCATTATCGGCGCCGGGCCCGCCGGGCTGACCTGCGCCTACGACCTGGCGCGCATGGGATATGAAGGCATCAAGATTTTTGAAACGCTTCCCGTACCGGGCGGCTTCCTCTGGGTGGGGATTCCCGAATACCGCCTGCCCAAGAAGCTTCTCCAGCGGGAGGTGGACCTCATCACCGGCATGGGCATCGACATCCAGTACAACACCCGGATCGGCAAGGATATCCTGTTCGAAAACCTGCGCAAGGACTACGGCGCCATCTTTATCGGCGCGGGCTGCCACCGCGGCCTCAAGCTCCGGGTCCCGGGAGAGGATGAATACGAAGGCAAGGGGATCGTGGACTGTGTCACATTTCTGAGAGAACAGGCCCTGGGCAACGTACTCGAGGCCAAGGGCAAGCTGATCGTCATCGGCGGCGGAAACGCGGCCATCGACTCGGCCCGGGTGGGCTGGCGCATGGGTTTCGACGAGGTTTATATCCTCTACCGCCGTACCAAAAAAGAGATGCCGGCCAACCTGTGGGAGATCGACGCGGCCGAGCACGAAGGGGTCATCCTCCAGTACCTGGCCGCCCCGGTGGAAATCCTGGGCGAGAACGGGCGCGTCTCGGGCATGAAATGCATCAAAATGGAACTGGGCGAGCCGGACGCATCGGGCCGGCGGCGGCCCGTGCCCATCGAGGGATCGGAATACGTGATCGATGCCGAGACCATCGTGCCGGCCATCAGCCAGGGAGCCGACCTGACTTTTTTGGGTGAAGACCACGAGTTCGACATCAACCGATGGAACACCTTTGACGTGGATGAAGACACGGGCGCAACCAACGTGCCCGGCGTGTTCGCAGGCGGCGACGTGGTCACGGGACCCGATATCGCCATACGGGCCGTGGCCGCGGGAAAGAAAGGCGCGCTGGGCATCCATGAGTATCTGAACCAACTTGGAGAACCATAGCCGATGATCTACGAGAAGCAGAAACGATACATCATCCCATTTGACGATGTGCCCGCGGAACGGGCGGAGATGCCGGAGATTTCCGTTGGCGAGCGGCGCGGCAACTTCATGGAGGTTGAAACGGGATTCCCTGAAGATGAGGCCGTCCGAGAGGCCAAGCGCTGCCTTGCCTGCCGGCGGTGCCTGGGTTGCGCCCTGTGCTGGGCCGAATGCAAGCCCGAGGCCATCGATTTCAGCATTCCGGACGAAACCCTGGACCTTGCGTTTGAAGAGGTTGTCATCACCCGGGGCCAGGACAATGCATTCGAATCGATTGGCGAAGAACTGGGATTCGGCAATTACGCGGACGTCATCACGGACCTGCAGTTCGAGCGCATGCTGTCCCCCACCGGCCCCACGGACGGGCTGGTCATTTCGCCCAGGGACGGCGAGGTGCCTGAAAGGTTGGTCTTTGTGCAGGGAAAGGCGGACGGGGGCGACGACCACCTGCTTTCCTCCGCGGTGCTGGGCGTCAACGAGGCGATCATCGCCCTCGACCGTACCCAGGGCCTGGAAGCCACCCTGGTTTCCCCGATGATTCAGGCCTTCAAGGATGGGTTCGGCGAAGCCGCGGGCAAGATCTCCGGACTTCGCATTGTGGACGGCGTGCCGAGCGCCGTGGAGAGAAAAGAAGAGCGAGGCCCGCTGACGCTCACGTACGCGGAAAATGAAAAAGAGCTACAGGCGGAATTCGATATGGTGGTGGTGCTCACCAAACCAAAAATCGCGAAAGAGACCCAGTCCATGGCCAGGAAGCTTGAGCAAGACGTCTTGTAGTTTTCATTCGCGAAGGGCTTCTTTTTAAGATTCGATCAAATGGTTTTCCTCCGGCGACCGGAGGAAACAGAGCTTGCCCCGGTCCTGACACGGGGGAGGGGGAGAAATCGCATGCAATTTGACAGTTTTAAATCCATCATGGAATACGCCATTCAAAAGGAAATCGATGCGGCCGAATTTTACGAGGAAGTGAGCGAAAAGGAAAAATTCTCCGGCGCCAAGGAGACCTTTAAAAGCTTCGCCGCGGAAGAACGCAAGCACGAGGAACTGCTCAGGGGGTTTACTGCGGAAAACATGGAGCACTACAAGGTGGAAAAGGTGCCCGACCTCAAGCGGAGCGACTACCTGGTGGACCTTGAGTATACGCCCGGCATGTCCTATGCCGACATTCTGAGACTGGCCATGAAGCGGGAGGAAAAGGCCCATTCGTTCTATTCCGATTTCGCGGCCGCCGCCGCCGAGCCCGCCCATAAGAAGCTGTTCGAGGTGCTTGCCCAGGAAGAGGCCAAGCACAAGCTGAAGCTGGAGACGTTTCTGGATGATTATCTCGCCGAGATGGGCGACTAGTTTCCGGACCGAAACCTTATTTTGAGGCTTCACAGCCACAAATTCACAAATTGAAGAACAAAGAGGCAGGTCCTGAAAAAGGGCCTGCCTTTTTTCTATTGAACCGCCCGGCAAATTGGATCAAAGCAGGCGGGTGCCTTTTGTTACGGCGGCCCCTGCGACGCCCCTGCCTGATTTGCGCTTATCATTGAAAGACGCCGGTGTCATCACGTGGATATCCACAGGAACGGAGATGGACAGGAAGTAGGGAAGGAATACATGAGCCGCGGCATTTTCAGAGATGATGAGGAGATCCACGTCGCTCCTAGGCGTGGGCACGCCCGAAGCAAACGAGCCGAACAGGTAGATTTCAGATGCGTCAAGTCCATCGGATTTCAGATTTTCAATGGCCGACCGAACTTCAAGTAGGAAAGAGTTGTCCAGAAACTGATCGGAAAAACATGGGAATCATATCATGTATGGGGTTTTAAAGTCAAAAATGAAGGTTTCCGCTATTCGGCGCAGTCGTGGGGGCATTTGTGCTGAGGTGAGTCAAGGTTTCATATAGACAGCCACAATTAATTTGAAAATGAAAAATTTTCAGCATATTATTCCTTTTCACATGAAGCTCCTGTCCGTGCGAGACCGCGGACCGCGCCGCCGGCAACCTGGCGGTGGCCGCACTGTTGCGGGGCGTGATCCTGAAAATCGAGGATGATTTCTCCCTGAGACGGGGTGCCGCCTGCCCGCACGGGATACAGAAAGACAACAGGAGGAACGTGCGAGATGGAAAACACTGAACCGAGACATCGGGCGGCGGCGAGCGAGCTTGCAGAAAACGGGTGACCCGTGACAGTTGATATCAAAAACAAAGGCTACGGTTATGTGGTTGTGGCGGCTGCGTTCCTGATGATGGTGGTCCTCTGGGGCGCCTTTTATTCCTACGGGGTATTTTTCAAGCCCCTGTTGAAGGAGTTCGGTTGGACCCGGGCCACCACATCCGGGGCGTTTTCCATCTGCACCATCACCTTCGGCCTGCTGGGTACGGTCATCGGCGGGCTCAACGACCGCTTCGGACCGCGCCTGGTCATGACCTTCTGCGGGGCCTTGATGGGGATCGCCTATCTGCTCATGTCCCGCATCGACGCCCTGTGGCACTTGTACGCCTTTTACGGCCTGGTCCTGGGCATCGGGATGAGCGGCAGTTTTGTACCCCTCATGACGACAGTGGCCAGGTGGTTCGAACGAAGGCGAAGCATCATGACCGGCGTTATCGCCGCCGGCATCGGCATCGGCGCCATGGTGGGGCCGCCGGTGGTGGACCGCCTCATTTCCCGATACGGATGGCGGTTCACCTATGCCCTGCTGGGCGTGGTCGTGCCGGCGGTGATGGTCCTGTGCGCGCAGCTGCTGCGTCGGGACCCCTCGGCCCTGAAACAGAAAAAATCCGCCGGAACCGGCGCCACACCGCCCCCTCTGGTCGCCGATGCCGAAGGCCTTTCCCTGCCTCAGGCCCTTCGCACAAAAGAATTCTGGATGTATGCGGGTGTCATTTTCTGCTTCGGCTTCTGCGTGTTTTCCGTGATGGTGCACATGGTACCCCATGCCATGGAGACGGGCTTTTCCTCCGCGGGCGCGGCCGGAATTCTGGCTACCATCGGCGGGTTGAGCGTCCTGGGAAAAATCGTGCTGGGCCAGGTCGCCGACAGGGTGGGCAACCGGACGATTTTCATTTATGGATTCGCTTTCATGGCCGCATCGCTTCTATGGTTGACGGCCTTTGACGGCAGGCTCATACTGATCTTATTTGCCGTCGTTTTCGGGGTGGCCTACGGCGGGTGTGTGACCATGGAATCGCCCATGGTGGTGGATCTTTTCGGACTGCGTTCTCATGGTCTGATACTGGGCGGCATCGCTTTGGGCTTCACCTTGGGAGGAGCCATCGGGCCGTGGCTGACCGGCCTTCTATTCGACGTGAAGGGCAGCTACGCCATGGGCTTCCTGGCCTGCACCCTGCTGAGCGTTGTGGGGCTGGTGTTGTTGCTGCTGCTGAAAATCGAAAAGAATGCTGGTTAAGGCGGGAGTCAGCGCCGCCTCTGGCCTGAGGGGCGGACAGTCTGATCGATCAGGAAACTTCGAGAAAACAGTCTGGAATTCCATGGAGGCTTATTAGAGGCGTCCCCGCCAAACAACGGCAGGAAACCCAAGAATGTAAACAACCTGTCATTCCCGCATGAATTTGGCGGCCGTTCGGCCCTGAGCTCACGGCCGAAGGGGAATCCAGAGAGCCTGAATGGAAGGATTTGTATTTTGATTTGGATATGATTGCTGGGTCCCCGCCAAATTCATGCGGGGACGACAAAAAGGGGTGCGGATCGGAGATCCTGCCGTTTTTGGGCGAACTCGTTGTCGTGGTCGTTGTCGTAATCGAGGAGATCATCCAGTTCGGTCATGAGCAGCTTGACATCTATCGGGTTTCGCCCGAATACACCGTCGAGAAAGTTGGGCGCCGTACGGCGATTACGACAACGACAACGAATGCCCTTGTCTTGGCGACCTTTGCGTTCTTTGCGAGAGAAACCTAACCTCCGTGCAACCCGCAACCCAAGGAAGTTGCATATGAACGGAGAACTAAATAAGGCGTAAGTTTCCCAAAAGGGGACCTGCAACAGAGGGCTCATCCGGAGGGGCCACAATTAAAAAAACTTCAGTCACTAGGACCACACCATGACGGAAATCAGAAACTTCAGCATCATCGCCCACATCGACCACGGCAAATCGACCCTTGCGGACCGCATGATTGAGATGGCGGGCTTGGTGGACGAGCGGAAATACCACGATCAACTGCTTGACACCATGGACATCGAGCAAGAGCGGGGGATCACCATTAAGAGCCAGACCGTCAACCTGCCCTATGTCGGCGATGACGGGCAGGCGTATGACCTGAACCTGATCGATACACCGGGCCACGTCGATTTTTCCTACGAGGTTTCCCGCGCCTTGGCGTCCTGCGAGGGCGTGCTGCTGCTGGTGGACGCGTCCCAGGGGGTGGAGGCCCAGACACTGGCCAACCTTTACTCCGCCATGGAGCACGATCTGGTCATCATACCGGTGATCAACAAAATCGACCTGCCGGCCGCGGATATCGAGCGGGTCAAGGAGCAGATCGAGATCGACCTGGGACTGGATTCGGATGAAGCCATACTGTGCTCGGCAAAAAACGGGACCGGTGTGGAAGACGTGTTCGAGGCGATCGTAAACCGGATTCCGCCCCCGACCGGCCGGAAGGACGAGCCGTTGAGGGCCCTCATCTTCGACGCGCATTACGATTCCTTTCGGGGCACGGTGGTCACATGCAGGGTATTTGGCGGGTCATTCAAGGCGGGCGACCTTATTCGGCTCATGTCCAGCGGCGCCAAATACAAGGTGGAGGAGGTGGGGGTGTATCACCTCGAGCGGGAGCGGCGGCAAGCCCTGTCCGCCGGCGACGTGGGCTATCTGATCGCCGGGATCAAGACGGTGGCCGACACCCGCGTCGGGGACACCGTCACCCTTGACAACCGGCCCGCGGAAACGCCCCTGGCCGGTTTCAAGGAGGCGAAACCGGTGGTTTTTTCGTCTCTTTATCCTGTTTCCTCGGATGAGTACCCGTCCCTGACCGATGCTCTCGAAAAATACCGTCTGAACGACGCGGCCCTGGTATTTCAGAAGGACTCTTCAGCCGCCCTGGGCATGGGGTTCAGATGCGGTTTTCTCGGCCTGTTGCATCTGGAAATCGTTCAGGAGCGGCTGGAGCGGGAATACGGCCAGTCCATCATCATGACCGCGCCCACGGTCCAGTACCGTTTTCGCCTGACCAACGGCGAGGAGGTTGAAGTGGACAATCCCGTGTACTATCCCGATCCCGTCACCATTGAAAAAAGTTCGGAACCCTACATCAGGGCCGGCATGTTCGCTCCGGAGCGCTACATGGGGGCGATCATGGATCTTTGCGCGGAGCGCAGGGGGGAGAATTCCAAGTTCCACTGTCCCACGCCGGGGAGGCTGGAGATCCAGTTCGACATGCCCCTGGCCGAGGTCCTGTTCGACTTCTACGACCGTCTCAAGACCGTGACCCAGGGGTACGGGTCGTTTGACTACGAGCTTCTGGATTACCGGGAGGGCGACCTGGTGAAGCTCGACATCCTGCTGAACGGGGAACGGGTTGACGCGCTTTCCATGATCGTCCACAGGGACCGCGCCAGGACCCGCGCACTACAGGCCTGTGACAGATTGAAGGAGGAGATCCCCAGGCACATGTTCAAAATCGCCATCCAGGGGGCCATCGGCGGGACGATCATCGCGCGGAGCACCGTGGCCCCTTTCAGAAAAGATGTGACGGCCAAGTGCTACGGCGGTGACATCACCCGGAAGCGGAAATTGCTGGAAAAGCAGAAAAAAGGGAAGAAACGAATGAAGATGATCGGCTCCGTGACGCTCCCCCAGAGCGCGTTCGTGGCGGTGCTGAAATCCGAGGGCAAACAGAAGTAGCCTCAAGCTTAAAGGTAGTTTTTACCACGAAGCGCACGAAGCGCACAATAAAGAAAGGGCTCAAGGTTTCAAGGGGTCGAGGGTTCAAGTGGTTCTTTCAAGTACCAGGCGTATTGATGCGAGCCTCATAACATCTGATTGGTCTCTTACGAGTTCATTCTAGTGCATGAAGTTTAGGGGATCACTTGGCCCCTTGGCCCCTCGAATCCTCGAATCCTTTTCCTTTCTTCGTGGTGCAATCTTTCCAGAAGATAAGCGGCAATTTTGCAGAAAAAAAAGGGCCGGACCTTCAAGGTCCGACCCTTTTGTTGTTCAGGTTGCGGTTTCAGGAAATATTAGCCGAAGTGAATGGCGAAAAGCACCGGCGCGATAATCATGGCCACAACACTGATCAGCTTGATCAGGATGTTGAGCGACGGTCCGGAGGTGTCCTTGAAGGGATCGCCTACGGTGTCGCCGGTAACGGTGGCCTTGTGCATTTCGTCAAAGTCATCGCCCCACTTTTCATGACCTTCGTCTTTCACCTGTTTCTTGGAGTTGTCCCAGGCGCCGCCCGCGTTGGACTGGAAGATGGCCATGCAGACGCCGGAGATGGTCACGCCGATCAGCAGACCGCCCAGCAGGTTGGGGCTGATGATGCCGGTCACGACCGGGGTAAGCACCGCCATCAGGCCGGGAGCGATCATTTTCTTGACCGCCGCCTGGGTGGAGATATCCACGCACTGGGTGTACTCCGCCTTGCCGTCGGCCGCGCTGATGATTTTGGCTTCCTCTTCGGTGGGGTTGCGCTCTTCGCTCTCCGCCCTCTGAGCCGCTTCCAGGGCCGGGCGCAGTTCGGGGATTTCCCGGAACTGACGGCGCACTTCCTGGATCATGTCGCTGGCCGCCTGCCCCACGGCCACCATGGCCATGGCGGAAAATCGGAAGGGGAGCATGCAGCCCAGCAGGAGCCCTACCAGGACGACGGGGTTGGCTGCGTCCAGTTCCAGGTGCCCGCCCATCTTGGTCATGTAGGCGCTGGTCATGGCCAACGCGGTCAGGGCAGCCGAGCCGATGGCAAACCCTTTTCCGATGGCGGCGGTGGTGTTGCCAACGGCGTCCAGTTTGTCCGTACGGGCGCGGACTTCGCGACCCAGTTGGGCCATTTCGGCGATACCGCCGGCGTTATCCGCCACGGGACCGTAAGCGTCAACCGCCAGCTGGATGCCCGTGGTGCAGAGCATGCCCACCGCGGACAGGGCCACGCCGTAAACGCCGGCCATAAAATAGGCAATGAGGATAGCGGCACAGATGAAAAAAACGGGAAGCGTGGTCGAATTCATGCCGACGGCGATACCCTGGATGATCGTGGTGGCCGGGCCGGTCTTGGATGCTTCCACGATGGTGCCCACCGGTTTCTTTTCGGTCGCGGTATAATACTCCGTGATGAAGCCGATGGCCATGCCCGCCGCCAGACCTGCGATGATGGCCAGGAAGATGCCCCACCACTGATAGGTTTTTTCCACGCCGGTGATCACGCCCGTGACCTTGATTTCGCCGGAGGGCAGGAGCACCTTGATGGCGATGACGGTGAAAATGACCATGAGGACACTGGCGACGATCGTGCCCCTGTTGAGGGCCGCCTGGGGGTTTCCACCCTCCTTGGTTTTGACAAAGAACATTCCGATGATCGAGGCGATAATGCCCACCACCGCAATGACCAGGGGCAGGTAAACGCCGTTCAAGCCGTTTCCGCCGGCATTGGCGATGCCGGTGAACCAGACCGCGCCCAGGATCATGGAAGAGACGATGGCGCCGATGTAGGATTCGAACAGGTCGGCGCCCATGCCGGCCACGTCGCCCACGTTGTCGCCCACGTTGTCGGCGATGGTCGCGGGATTCAGCGGATGGTCCTCCGGGATGCCCGCCTCGACCTTGCCCACCAGGTCGGCCCCGACGTCCGCGGCCTTGGTATAGATACCGCCGCCCACACGGGCAAACAGGGCGATGGACGAGGCCCCCAGCGAGAAGCCGGCCAGGATGTTGAGAACCAGGGTCATGACCGTCATGTTGGTGATCGAATCCGGATACATGACCGTGTAAAAGATGAACAGGGTGCTGAGACCCAGAAGTCCCAGCCCCACCACGCAGAGACCCATGACCGTGCCGCCTGAAAAAGCGACCTGAAGTGCCGGGTTCAGGCCGGTGCGGGCCGCGGCGGTGGTGCGCACATTGGCCTTGGTGGCCACCTTCATGCCGATCCATCCGGCGGTTGCCGAACAAAAGGCGCCCAGAATAAAGGACAGGGCGATGAATGCGTTCGAGTTCTCGAGACCCGCGTTGCTGACGGCCAGGAGCACGGCTATGCAGGCGACAAAGATCGCCAGATACTTGTACTCCGTCCTTAAGAATGCCAATGCGCCGTCGGCAATCCAGCCGGCGATCATCTTCATCCGGTCGTTTCCCGGATCCTGTTTGCTCACCCAATTCGCCTTCGAATACGCGAAGATCAGCGCCACGATGGCAATTATGGGTGGAGCAAGATAGTAAAATCCATTGCCTCCAAACATAGTTTATTAACCCTCCTTTTTTCTTCCAGTTTGCAAAATCCCACCGGGACTGTTGTGGGAACCCTCTTAGACAAGAAACCTTGTGACAGTATTCCCAAGATCCTTGGATCTCGATACTAAGGAATAGAATACCGCGTTTTTTATTAGTCAAGCCGAACAAGGATGTCAAGTAAATTGATGAGGATCGCGTTAAGATCAAGGATTGCCGACATGGGTTGCGCAGGGCTTTATTCCATTTGAAGATATTGTATATATTCCATCAGCACGGCAATCTACAGGCGCCGATGGCGAAATCGAACAAGCGAAAGTTCCTACGAAATATGGATTGAGGACTGTTTGGCGGGGACCGGAGCCCCTCATTTTACCTGAATTTTGCTTGAAAAACGCGGCCGTCCGCGGTTGGATTCTACTTGACAAGCATGGTTTCCGATAGACATTCTTGAGCCCGAGCAGTCTTACGGGCCCGCCTCCGGAGATGCGGTGAAGGAATGCCGCAGCAGGGCGCGGTCGTTGCCTGCGATTGCAATGGCATTTAAAGTAATTTTTTTGAGGCCGAATGGACTTCAACGGGCTCTACATCCATGTGCCTTTCTGCCGGAGCAAGTGCCCCTACTGCGGGTTTTATTCCATTGCGTCCCGCAGCCTGATTCCCGATTGGCTGGACGCCTTGAAGGAGGAGGCCGTAAGAAGAACAGGGCGGTTTTGCAAGTTCGATACCGTCTACCTGGGCGGCGGAACCCCGTCGATCCTCGATTCCCACGCGCTTCACTCACTCATGGACCGGGTGCGGTCCTGTTTTTCCCTTGCCGCCGGCTCCGAGATCAGCATCGAGGCCAATCCGAGGGATGTGACGACTGAAAAGGCCCTTGAACTGAAAAGCCTCGGGTTCAATCGCATCACCCTGGGCGTTCAGTCTTTCGATGACCGGGTCCTGTCTTTCCTGGGGAGAAGGCACACGGCCGATGCGGCGAAGGCGGCGCTGACGGTTCTGCGGGATGCGGGTTTCGAAAACGTGGGCATCGATCTCATCTATGGTATCGCCGGGCAATCCCTTGACGGCTGGCACGCCACCCTTGATCAGGCACTGGCATTTTCGCCCGAACACCTTTCATGCTACGAACTGACCATCGAAGAAGGGACCGTTTTCAGGCAAAGGGAAAAGAAAGGGGAAATGTCTCCGGTCGATGAAAAAGCCGCCCGCGCCTTGTTCATGACTACGTCCCGGTTTCTTGAGGCAAAGGGGTATGTCCATTATGAAATTTCCAATTTTGCCAGGGATGAACGATATCGCTCTCGCCATAACATGAAATACTGGCGTCATGTCCCCTATCTGGGGTTGGGGCCGTCCGCCCACTCCTTTGACGGCGGCGCGCGCTGGTGGAATGTCCGCTCGGTGCGTCAATACGGCCGCATGCTGGCGGCCGGACAATTGCCGGTCGGCGGAATGGAAACCCTTACCCGGGAGCAGGTCGACCTAGAGCGCATCAGCCTCGGCTTGCGGATGAAGGAAGGCTTCGACTTGAGG
>JAFDKD010000438.1 GCA_019307165.1 Deltaproteobacteria bacterium
TTATGGAGACGGCGAACTCATGCGCACCGGTTCGGCGGCCGGTCCGGGTACGTTGGAAGAACAATGGAAAGTGGGCCGTGCTCAGCTTCGCGGTATGGGTCCATCTCAGGTCGACTTCACCCGGCTGCTTCAAGGCGCCCAGGGTACCATGGGCATTGTCACCTGGGCCACCATCCGCTGCAGGCCGCTTCCGAAAGTCAAGAAATCTTATATCGTTGTCAGCGATGATATCGAACCACTAATCGATCTCGTTTATAAAATAACTTACAAGAAGCTGGGCGAAGAACTGCTGATTATGAACAACACCGAACTTTCTTCCGTCATGGGAAAAGAGAGGGAGACAATTGAAAAACTCAAGGGAGTGATTCCACCATGGATTCTCTATTACAGCATCGAAGGGGACGGATTCTTTCCAGAAGATAAAGTCGCCTACCAGGAAAAAGAATCTATCAAACTGGCTCAGGAATTCGGTCTGGAAATTAAGACCGAATTTTCCGGAGTCAGAGCTGAAGACGTATCCGCCGTCTTATCCCGGCCTTCCCGAGACCCTTACTGGAAGCTTGGATCAAAGGGTTGTAGTCAGGATATATTTTTTATAACCACTCTTGACAGGAGTCCTAAGTTCATCAGCAGGATGTATGAACTGGCGGATAAATACCGGTATGCTTCCGAAGACATGGGTATCTATCTCCAGCCAACCATACAGGGATGCAACTGCCATCTGGAGTTCAGCCTCAATTACAACCCGGAAAACAAACTGGAAACAGATGCGGTGAGGCAGCTGGTTGAGGGAGGGGCCGAAGTACTGGCTAAAATGGGCGGTTTCTTCTCGAGGCCATACGGCACCTGGAGTCGCTTCGCCTATGACCGTGAAGGGATGACCGTTATCGGACAAAGAAAACTTAAGGATATCTTTGATCCCAAAGGGATCATGAACCCCGGAAAGCTGTGCTACTAGAATTACGAATATTCTAACAACAGGAGGTAATATAGATGGCTTTAGAAAATTATGAAAAGGACATGATGCGATGCAACAGGTGTTCGTATTGCAAGTGGGTACCTCACGAGGTGATGAAGGACGCGAGGTTCTTGGGAGTCTGCCCCAGCATCGAAGAATATAACTTCCACAGCAGGTCCGCAAGCGGACGTCTTATAACCGCCCTGTCCCTGCTAAAAGAAAGGATAGATTTAAACGATGCATCCAGGGATACAATATACCAGTGCCAGATGTGCGGCGGTTGTGATGTCTCCTGCAAAGTCGAAAGAGACCTGGAGCCTTATGAAATTATGCAGGAGCTCAGGTTCAGATGCGTGGAAAAGGGTGTTGTCCCACCCGAGCACCTCAAGATCGTTGACAGCCTGAAGCGTGACGCCAATGCCATGGGAAAACCCAAGGCCGATCGCGGCAACTGGGCCGACGGCCTGGGAGTGAAATATCTGGGCAAGGAAGAAGCGGATGTTCTGTTCCATGCCGGATGCCAATACTCTTTCGATGAAAGTCTGTGGTCCACGGCAAAAAACGGATTGAACCTCCTTTTGAATGCCGGTGTGGATGTGGGGATTATGGGGAAGAGTGAAGTCTGTTGTGGCGGTCGGAGTTACGAGCTGGGATTCAAAGACGTACTGACCCAATTCGCCAAGCGAAATATCAAATTATGGGAGACCGCCGGTGTAAAGACCGTGGTTACGCCCTGTGCCGACTGCTATCAGACGTTTAAGGTTCTTTACGATAAGATCGGCGAAAAAACAGATGTTGAAATATTGCATATTACCGAGTTTATCCACCGGCTGATAAAGGAGGGCAAAATCAAGCTGACCAAGGAAATACCGTTGAACGTGACATATCATGACCCCTGTCACCTTGGAAGACTGGCCGACCCATGGATTCACTGGGAGGGGGAAGAAAAGAAAGTATTTGGGCAGATGATCGTTCATGATCCTCCCAAGGAAAAGCGATTCGGCCTCAACGGTGTTTATGATGTACCAAGAGAGATTCTTAAGGCCATTCCCGGTCTAAAACTCACCGAGATGCACCGCATCAGGGAATATGCCTGGTGTTGCGGATCCGGCAGTGGCGTGAAAGAAGCTTACCCGGATTTTGCAGAATCGACCGCCGCCAAGAGGATTGAAGAGGCGAGATCGGTCGGGGCCGAGGCCCTTGTCAGTTCCTGTCCCTGGTGCAAAAACAATTTTGAGAGTTGTGCCACCGAGACAGGCGATAACATTCAAGTCTACGACATAATCGATCTTGTTCAACAGGCAATGGAAAAGGAGGAGAACTAATGACAATATCAAATATAGCCTACAAGGCATTGGAAGATACAGTGGGGGCTAACAATATTTCACGGGAGCCGGCTGATTTGGACAGTTACTGTTTTGTCTGGGGAAATGAACTCCTTTATGGAGATAAATTTTCACCCAGGCCGCTGGCCGTGATCATGCCGGAAAATACGGAGGAGGTCTCGGCGATTGTTAAAACATGCAATCGTGTCGGATTGAAGTACCGGGCACATGCCAGCGGGTTTGAAGTGACCGCCCTTTCGTCGGATTCGCCGTTTATCTGCATTGATCTAAGGCGTATGAACCGTATTGTTGATATAGATCCCAAAAACAGGATTGCCGTGGTCGAGCCTTATGTATCGCAAATGAAACTGTTCCTGGAGACCAGGAAACACGGGCTTCGCCCCCTCATGCTGAGCTCCGGACCAAGCTGTTCGGTAGTAGCAGGTTGTGCCGCCCATTTCGGGAGCGGCGCCAGCAATATCAGCACCGATTACGGTAGCCGTAATCTCTTGGGCGTCGAGTGGGTACTCCCCGACGGGGATATCATAAGACTGGGTTCGCTGGGAAGCAGTGGCGAATGGATTAGCGCCGACGGACCGGGTCCCAGCCTCAGGGGCGTGCTAAGAGGCTATGGCGGCGCCAACGGGGGAAACGGCGTTTTTACCAGGCTCGCCACCAAGATTTACCCCTGGTATGGCCCGACGGAAACGAGGGTGATAGGGGAAGGACCGAATTATGAACTTGAAATCCCGGAGAATTTTGAGGTGTACACCTTCAACTTCCCAGACATGAATAGCATAAACGATTTCAATCATTTCATATACGAAGCATCAATCGCCTTCCACTTTCAGCGGTTAGCCGTGCCATTTGTTCTTGGATTGCCAACTACATCAAATGACCAGCTTTATTCCCTGTTACAGAGTATACCTAAAGAGGTGATGGATAGCCTTGGACCGTATGGCGCGTCACTTGGTATCGATGCTAGTTCGAAAGAGGAGATGGAATATAAAAAGAAGGTCGTAAATAAGATTATTGAAAAAACAAAGGCAGAACAAATCCCTCTCGATGAGACTGTGAAAGGTTCCCTATATTATCATGTATTAACCGGTGGGAGAGTCCTTAGGGCGATCTTCAGGCCTGGCGGATCATTTATGATAACGGCAACCGGCGACGAAACTATTGATAACATTGGCGTTGTGGGCGAAGAAGTCCGGAACGAAGCCTTGGCCGAACTTTATGACTCCGGAGCAGTGTTTAATGCTATTCCGATGTTGAACTGGCAAATCTGCTATGGAGAGGGAAGCGGACATGTAGAGAGTCTTCTAGCATATGATGCGGCCGATCCAGAAGCGTGTACGAAAATCGCGGTATCCTGCGAAAAGGCTGACCACATAACTGCACAAAGGGGACTTGGGATAAACAGCCTGGAAAATTGCCTAAGTTATAAAGAATCGGCCCTGAAAGCAGCCATGCCCCATAATACGCTCGATTTTGTAAAATACATGAGAATGATCAAGAGAGCTATTGACCCCAATAATTCGTCGGATGCGGCTTTTTATGTGTCGCCTGATGAATGGGAATAGCGATGAGCCCGATCACAGTGATGGATTACAGGAGCTGACATGTGTACAAGAAACGCAGATGGCAATACGGCAACCGTGCGAGGCGCCGTAGA
>JAFDKD010000439.1 GCA_019307165.1 Deltaproteobacteria bacterium
TATGCGGGGAAGATAAACCCCTATACAGGCAGCATTATTCCCGGACCTCCAAAGGATAAGCGGGTATTGTATGCAGAGCTTGTCTATCCTTTCAAGCAGAGACCGGAATCCCTGACCATCATCCCACCTCTCGATTATAGAGGATTTCCTTCCGCATCCATCGGTTTTATTGCCTATCACAAAAGTGTTCCGGTTGTCGATTTCCGCTACCTGTCGGAGGCAGCACGAGTGAGCTTGGACTGGCAAGACCCCTGGTACAGTGCCTTTGAAAACAAGGCCTTAAAACGATGGCAGCAATCAGGTCTGATGACCTATCTCTATGTTGAACCTTACGAGGTGCGACATGAAACTCTGGTGCGGGTAAAAGACCTTGAGCAGTGGATGGACCTGGGATTGAAAGGAGATGAGTTCATCGAAGTCGATGAAGTGGAACCGCTGAAAAAACGGGTCGGTGAATTTCTTCTTCAGCACAGTAATGTCCATATCGATGGCAAAAAACTTTCACCGATCCTGGATCGGACAAGCTTTGTCAAATACACCATGACCCGAACGTTTTTTCTTGAAAAGCCGGAGCGGATGCTGCTCTCGACCGCCATGCTGGGGGTTATTGTCACCTATCTTACTAAAAAAATCCCCCGGGAAGTGACGGTGAGTTGGGATCTTTTTTCGGATAGAATCCGGAAAGTGCCGACAACTGCGGTTGATCCTGCCGGACCCTTTCCATCCTATGTCACCCCTGATGACAATGTGCTGGTATGGAAAAATTTTCTCAAGACCTACAAGGTGCCCACGGTTGCCGAAGTCATGGTGGATGACTCTTTAACAAAAATGGGCCTGCCTATAGTTAGTGTTCTGATAGCAGTAATTCTCTTTCCTCTGGTATGGCAAACACGACAACGCAAAAAGAGAACCAAGCCGATTCGACTTCACCTGGCAGTTATCGGTCTTCTTGTCATAGGGGGTATTCTTTTAATTCCTTTTTTCCATGTTTCCGTAGCGCGGCCATCTGTCATGGCACCCGAAGTGAGTAATGAAGAGGCTGTAGTGATTCTCGAAAACCTCCTCAAGAATATCTACCGCTCCTTTGATTTCAGGGAAGAGGAAGATGTTTATGATCGGTTGGCCACCAGTGTCAGTGGGGATCTGCTTTCGGAAATTTATCTTCAGAACCGAAAGTCCCTGGTGGTGACCCAGGCAGGCGGTGCCCGGGCCCGGGTAAAGGAAGTGGAGATCCTGGATGTGGATGTGGATCACCTTCAGGACCGATCCCTGGGCCTGCTGTTCAAGGCCCGGTGGACTGCCATGGGATCGGTGGGCCACTGGGGGCACATCCATATTCGGAAAAACCAGTACGAGGCCAACGTCACCGTGGAGCCAGTGGGCGGTGTTTGGAAAATCACGGGTCTGGAACTGCTGGAAGAGAAGCGCATCGATTCCTATGCCCAACCAAAAGGGTAGATGAATTAGCCGCAGACCCACGCAGACGAACACAGACTTTTGAGCCGAGCGACCTGATCGGCTCAAACCAGTCATTGCTTTGCGAAGGAAAGCAGGCGCACAATGGAGATAAACGATGTAACTTATGCGGCAAGGGTTTGGTCAATATGAAGCAGCCAAAGGCTGAAATTAGGAGAACGGTTCTTAATTTGCCCGAAGGGCATGACAAATAATATCCGGCCATGTCGGCCGGATATTGTCTGCGACAGTCTGCGTGCGTCTGCGGCTAAATATAAAAGTTGTCCTATGATTCATATTCAAGAATTACAGTTTCACTACGCAACAGGCGAATTCCGTCTCAAGATACCCGAGTTATCTGTCGCAGAGGGGGAAAAGGTGGCTGTCATCGGGCCCAGTGGATCGGGTAAAACCACCCTCCTGAATCTGATTGCCGGCATAATAACGCCGATAAATGGCACCATCAGTGTGGGCGACACACAAGTCAGCGAACTCACCGACAGAGAGCGGCGTGAGTTCCGGATTACCAAGATCGGATTCGTATTTCAGGACTTCGAACTCCTCGATTACCTCAACGTCTTCGACAACGTTCTCCATCCCTATCGAATAACCGGCGCCCTCACGCTGGATAAAGAGGTGCGCCCCCGTGCCAAGACCCTGGTTCAGGACATGGGAATCGGCGGCAAACTAAAACGTCATCCAAATAATCTTTCCCAGGGCGAAAAGCAGCGTGCGGCCATTTGCCGGGCGCTCTTGCCGGAACCGAAACTGATCCTGGCGGACGAGCCCACTGGAAACCTGGACCCGGAAAACAAGATTCGTATTCTGGATCTGTTATTTCGCCACACTGAAGAAAATGGGACCATCCTTTTGGCCGTTACCCATGACCACGCATTGCTGAATCGCTTCGATCGGGTGATCGACTTCAAGGATTTTAGATTTTAGAATTTGGATTGCGGATTCTAAATTTCAACTTTGACGAGGATAACTATGGATGAAGCGCAAATGAAGGAGCGGACCAAGGAATTTGTTAAAAGATCATCAATCAAAACCGTGAAGAAAAGAATTAGATCCCAAATCCAAAATCCGAAATCTAAAATCCAATAATGATTGATAGCCTTTACATCGCCTGGCAGTATATACGCTTCAACAAGGCAAAGACCGTCACACTGGTGGCATGCGTTACACTGATCGCATTTCTGCCAATCACGCTCAATCTTTTCTTGGAAGAGAGCGAACGGCAGTTGATGTCTCGTGCCAGTACAACCCCCCTGGTGGTTGGTGCCAAAGGAAGTGCATTGGATCTTGTGATGAACACACTCTATTTCGGCGATGAAGTGCCGGAATTGATCACTCTTGAGGCGGCAGACCGGATAACGGAAACCGACCTGGCCCTGGCGATTCCGGTTTATGTCCGGTTCCGGGCGCGGGGTAATCCCATCGTGGGAACCACATTCGACTATTTTGACTTTCGCGGCATGAAGATTGCTGAAGGAAGACAGCTTGCCGTTCTGGGAGAGTGCGTGCTCGGGGCCAAGGTGGCTGAAAAATTGGGATACAAAGCAGGCGACAGTCTTGTTTCTTCGCCCGAAAACCTGTTTGACCTGGCCGGTGTCTATCCGATGAAGATGCACGTGGTGGGCGTGCTTGAGAAATCTCACACGTCAGACGATTTGGCCGTGTTTGTGGACCTGAAAACCGCATGGGTGATTCAGGGGCTGGGGCATGGGCATGATGATGTCACCAAGCTCAGAGACCCCAGCCTGGTCTACAAACGCACGGAATCAAACGTTGCAGCCACGGCTAAGCTCTACCACCATACTGAGATTACGGCCGAGAACATCGACTCCTTTCATTTTCACGGAAATATTTCAGGTTATCCGATTACCGCCGTGATTGCTGTACCCCATGACGTCAAATCCGGTACTCTTCTGCGCGGCCGGTATCTTAAGAGCGATGAAACCAATCAGATCGTGCGCCCGGTGGAAGTCATCGACGGTCTGCTTCGGAATATCTTCAGGATCAAAAATATACTGGATGCCATCATTTCCGTGGTGGCCTTTGCCATGGTGCTTGCCGTTATCCTGGTCTTTGCCCTGTCGCTTCGGCTGCGACATAGGGAGATACAGACGATTTTTCGCCTGGGCTGCAGCCGCATGACCATTGCCCGGTTGCTGGGTGCGGAGATTATGATCATTGTCCTTTTGAGCGGCATTCTTTGCAGCGCTATGGTCTTCGCGGCAAATCAGTTTTCAAACGATCTGGTGAGAATGTTGTTTATAAGATAGGGGAAATGCATGGCAGCTGCAAGAAGGATGTTTCGGGCGTCAGCATGGCTATTTGCCATTATTGTGACATTAGGTCCCTTCACTTTACAGGCTAGCCTGGCAGGCGAATCGCTGGTGGTGTATGTCGTGAACTATCCTCTGAAGTATTTTGCCGAGCGGGTTGCCGGAGAATACGCGCGGGTGGTTTTTCCGGCACCCAAGGATGGAGATCCTGC
>JAFDKD010000440.1 GCA_019307165.1 Deltaproteobacteria bacterium
AAAGCGACCGGCGCCGGGACAGGGTTGGGATTGAACGTAAGCCGGGACATCGTGGAACGCCACGGCGGTCGCCTGAGTGTGGAGAACCGTACGGAGGGGGGCGCCGTTTTTCGGATCCGGTTGCCCTATGAAATCCTTGCAACCCCTTAAAAAAACATGGTACCGGTAAGGCGCACGAAGATAGGAATGACGCGATCGTTTTGATTGGGATTTTCTGCTCGTACCCAGCGAAGCGATGCTCGTACGCGTTGATACCTGGGGGTCCTTTTATGAAAAAAAGCGTTTACAGCATGTGTGGCATGTGCAGCGTCCGCTGTCCCATCAGGGTCGAGGTGGAGGACGGACGGGCCACATGGATCGAGGGGAATCCCCACATCCTTGGCCAGGCTTTATGCGGCAAGGGTTCCGCCGGACTCGCCTTCCACTATCGGGAAGAACGGCCCCGGGGACCCATGATTCGCCAGGGGATGAGGGGCGGGGGCCAGTGGAAGCGCGTGACCTGGGATACGGTCCTGGATTATACGGCGGAAAAACTTAACCGTATTATGGACAAGCATGGCGGCCGCAGCGTGTTTCTGAGCTGCCGGGGCGGACCGTTTCTCGACCTGCCCAAGACCTTTTTAAAGGCCCTTGGATCGCCTAACTTCACCAACCACGATGCCTCCTGCGGTCGAAACGTTCATCACGCCAGCCTGTCCCTTTACGGTTTGGGGCGCAAGGCCTTTCTCTACGACCTCAAAAACTGCCGGCACCTCGTGCTGAACGGCCGGAACATGCTTGAGGCATTAAAGGTCAAGGAAGCCAAGGACCTGATGGCGGCTGTTTCATCCGGCATGAGGCTGACCTATATCGATGTGAGGCAGACGGTGACCGGCAGCAAGGCAAGCCGGTTCTGGATGGTCCGGCCGGGGACGGACTATGCGCTTCATCTGGCCATCATCCATGAGGTGATTCGCCAAGGGGCCTACGACAAAGACTTTATCGACAAATGGGTCAGCGGTTTCGAGCAACTGATGCGGTTCGTGGAACCCTATACCCCCCAGTGGGCGGAAAAGCGGACGGGCGTCCCGGCCGGGGAGATTGCCGATTTTGTCAAGGAACTGGATGAAGACAGGCCGCGGGTGGTCTTTCATCCGGGGTGGATGCTGGCACGCTACATGGATTCCTTTTATGTCAGTCGAACGTCGCACATTCTCAATATCCTGATGGGCAGCGTGGAGGTGGCCGGCGGTCAGATCATTGCCAAAGGGCCGGGGGATTACGGGAAACCCGGCTTGAATGCACTGGCGGATCAGGTCCCCAAGCCGACTGAAAAGCGGGCGGACGGCGTAGGATGGAAATTCCCTCACTTCGATCCGGGCCCGGGACTGTTTCAGTTGTTTTATTCCGCCATATTGAGCGAAGATCCCTATCCGATCAAGGCCTATATTGCGTACAGACACGATCCGCTGACCGGATTTCCGGACCGGGAGGCCCAGCGGGCCGGCCTGGACAAGCTGGACCTCATCGTAGCGCTCGATGCCAAGTTCGGGGAGACCACGTGGTATGGAGACGTGATCCTGCCCCTTGCGGGGTATCTTGAAAAAGACAGCATCGTCATCGCCCAAAAGGGCAAGATACCCAGACTCACCCTTCGCCGAAAGGCCATAGAACCGGTATATGACAGCAGGCCCGAGTGGTGGATTTTTAAAGAACTGGCCGGGCGGATGGGACTAGGGCAGTATTTCCCATACCAGACAGTGGAAGAACTTTGGAATTACCAGCTGGCGGGCACTGGATATTCGATAACGGATTTTGAGGAAAAGGGGTTTGTGGATTTGGCGGAAGAGGCCGTTTTTCAGGATCGGGAGGCGGGACTCAAATTCAAAACGCCTTCGGGTAAAATAGAACTCATCTCCCCGTCTCTGGAGCAGGTGGGGCACCCTTCCCTGGCGGAGTACAAGGAAAAAGAGGTCCTGCCGGACGGGCATTTCAGATTGGTATTCGGACGTCACGCCATCCATGCCCACGGGCACACCCAGAACAACCCGCTGCTCCATGAAATTTTTCCGGCGAACACCCTGTGGATCAATGACCGGGCGGCCCGGGTGATGGGCGTCGAGGACAATGATCTCGTGGAAGTGGCCGCCAAAGGGGTGCGGGCCCGGGTCAGGGCGTTGGTCACCCCGTTCATTCACCCGGAAGCGGTCTTTACGGTACACGGATTCGGGCGAACGGTACCTGTGCTGAAACGGGCGTTCGGCGCGGGCTTTGCCGATCAGCGGATGGCAAAGGGGTGTCTTGAACTTTACGATCCCGCCGGCGGGGGTGTCGCTTATCAGGAGGCCCTTGTTACGGTGAGAAAGGTCGATGCAGATGAGGAGAAAGCGGCATGAGCCAGTACGCACTCACACAGGATATCGACAGGTGTATCGGATGCTACTCATGCGAGGTCCACTGCAAAGCGGATAAGTTATTGCCGGACGGGCCGCGCTTGTGCAGGATTTTTCAAGTGGGCCCCCGGCGGATTGAAAACGTCCCCCGACTGGCCTTTTCCTTCATGGCGTGCTTTCACTGCGAAAAACCCTGGTGCGTATCCGTCTGTCCGACCGGTGCGATGCGGAAGCGTGAGCGAGACGGGATCGTTTACGTAGCGTCCGACGAATGCATCGGATGCAGACTCTGCATGTACGCCTGTCCCTGGGGTGTTCCCCAATGGAACCCGGAGAGTGCCAAGGTGGTCAAGTGCGATTTCTGCAAGGACAGGATCGATCAGGGGCTCCGGCCGGCCTGCGCAACCAAATGCATCACGAACTGCCTGTTTTTCGAAAAGAAGGAGGCCATGCCTGAAACCAGGCGGAAACAGCATGAACAGGTGGCCTCGATTTATCCACCGGAGAACGAATAATTGGGGATGTTCAGTTGCCACGTCTTGCTAATGGAATAAGGGACATGAAATGACGACGAAACCGACCCAGGAATTGACCGCGGCGCCCTGCCAGATGGCGTGCCCCGCGGGTATCGATATTCCCAGTTACGTGGCCCTGATCGGGCACGGACGCTACCGGGAGGCCGTGGATCTTATCCGCAGGGACAATCCCTTCCCATGGGTTTGCGGGCTGGTCTGTACGCATCCCTGCGAACAGGCCTGCATTCGCGGTTTTCAGGATAAGCCCATCGCCATCATGGCCCTGAAGGAGTTTGCGACCGCCCATGTGGACGGCATGGTCGATGAATCCGTTTTTCGATCTCCGGAAAAGACCCTGGAAAAGGTGGCCGTCATCGGCGCAGGCCCCGCAGGGTTGACGGCTGCCTATTATCTTGTTCAGAAAGGGTACCGGGTGACCGTGTTCGAAGCCCTGCCCGTAGGCGGCGGCATGATGGCGGCGGGCATTCCGGAATACCGGCTTCCGCGCGCGGTTATCCAAAAGGAGGTGGAACGGATCGAAAAGATGGGGGTGGAAATTCGAT
Organism: Deltaproteobacteria bacterium; assembly: GCA_019307165.1. GTDB lineage: Bacteria > Desulfobacterota > DSM-4660 > Desulfatiglandales > Desulfatiglandaceae > JAFDKD01. Next base: position 3,451 of record JAFDKD010000440.1, read on the forward strand.
ACAACACCCCTATCGGCGGGGATTACGCCATAAACCACCTCCGTGGGGAGGGTTTCAAGGCCTTTTTTATCGGTATCGGGGCCCATCGGGGATACAGACTCCATATTCCGGGCGAAGAAGATTTTCCCCAGGTTTGGGATGCCGTGACATTCCTGAACCGACAATACCTGGGCCAAAAAGAGAAGGCGGGCGATAAAGTGATCATTATCGGCGGCGGAAACGCGGCCATGGACGCATCGCGCATTTCCGTCCGCCTCGGCAGCGAGGAAGTGCACGTGGTCTACCGGCGGACGCGGGAGGAAATGCCCGCCATGGACGAGGAAGTCGTGCAGGCGGAAGATGAAGGTGTCCGATTCCATTACCTGACCATACCGGTTCGCATCTTGGGAGAGGGCGGCAGAGTGACCGGCGTGGAATGCCTCCATGCCGAACTGGGCGAGCCGGATGCCTCGGGGCGGCGGCGGCCCGTACCCGTCAGAGGAAGCGATTTTCTGACGG
>JAFDKD010000441.1 GCA_019307165.1 Deltaproteobacteria bacterium
TGCTCGGTCAACGCCGGGTGAATCGTCGGGGCGGGTTTGTCATAGGCGAGGTTGATGGTCATCGGGGATTCCTCCTAATTGTCGGGTTGATAATCGCCACGGAATTGCGCGCGGCGTGGAGATGAAGTGTCCGAAGCATGTATCAATATAATGGGACCGGCCTTCCCCAGGTGAAGGTGTAGAGAATGAATCGCGGCCAAAGCCGTTCCTACGGGTATGCCTCCCTGAATGGGGGCAAATTGTCGTAGGAGCGGTTTTAACCGTGACACTCGCTGACGGTTTAAGGCGAATCGGTTACGCTTTACGGCCAGGCTGAAGAAGCGCTTCGCTTTAGGTTGGAGATTGGAGGCAAGCAGTGTTTGCATTCCGAATTCCACTCGTCCCTCCGTTCCGCCTTCTACCTTCCGCCTTCTACCTCTTGCCGCGGCGTAGCTGCCCTTTAGCGAACCCGGGCCCTGCCACGGCGTAGCTGCCCTTTAGCGAAGCCGGGTCTACCTATCAATACTTCCCCTTGGGAATGGGATATCCCAGCTTCTTCATGGCCTTGATGACGCCGGGATGCACGTATTTCTTCGGGCTGCCGATCGGATATGGGGTATCCGGGAAGAATGCCAGCACCGCATGATACTTGGCGAAGTCTTTTCTGTGCTCCTGCCGAACCCGTACGATTTCTTCCACGATGTCATCCGGAAGGCTGGAATCGCACTGGATGCACATGGCGCCCGCCCTGGCCTGGATATCACGGTCAAACATCTTGAGTGCGCCCTTTTTTATCACACATGGGTAACTGATGACGTCTTTCGAGTAGTCGTACCCCTTCTCGATCCACTCTTTTCCCACCGGCAGCCAATAGAGTTTTTTTCCGGAATTGAGTATTTCCATGGTGGATGGGGAAGGGGCGATTCTGCGAAAATAAAATGACCCGTCCTCGGCGATCTCGATTTTGCCTCCGAATGAGACCCTTGTCGCATCCAGCTTGCCGTTGAGGAAGGCGTCCTTGCATCCCATGTCTCCCAGGGGGGCCCACTTGACCTGTTTGAAGATGCCCAGTTCCGTAAAAAGAGGCTTGTCAAGAAGAACGCCCAGGAAAGGGCGTGAGCGTTCCGCTGTCCCCACACGCTTACCGGCCAGATCTTTCAGGCTCTTGATGTTCGGGTCCATGGTCACGTAAAACCCCAGAAGTCCCTCGTTGGAAACGAGCGTCCTGTTTGTCGGCCAGGCGAATTTCTTGAACGGCGGCCGCCCCTCGGCCAGAAAATCACAAATCCCTACGCCCCCGGCGTTGATGGTGTGGCTGACTTCACCCTTGATCATTTTCTCCCGGTTTTTGACGATGTACTTGTACATGTACATGGCCCCCGGCGTTTCCTGATGCTTCATGTGCACCCAGGAACCGGCTTTTCTAAAAACCTGCTCAAAGGCCGCGCCCACATTGTACATGTTTGTGCCGAAAGGCGTTGTCATGATCACCACTTCCACGGGCGCCTTTTTCGTTTCCGATGCAACCGCCAGGGGCTGCAGGCAAAAAACAGTTATTAACGCCAATGCCACTACCAGTCCGATTTTTTTCGTCATGTTCCTTTCCTCCTTGTCTATTTTACAGTTTGGTTTTTGTGCTCATATTATAAAAACCTGTTATTCGCATGAGACAGTAAGATCATAAGACCGTTTCACCGTTCTACTGAAATACTGTCCCACTGATATACCGTCCTCCGACCTCTGCCCTCCGCCCTCCGTCTTCCGACCTCTGCCCTCCGCCCTCCGCCCTCTGACCTCAGATCTCCGACCTCTGATTCCTTCTCTTCCACTGAAAGATCAAAAGCACGAAAAAAAGCGCCGTCGATCCCAGGAACAAAGCGTTTTGCATATAAAACCCATACGCGGTGGCCATAAAAGAAACCACGAGAAACAACAGGCGTTCCGGCTTGGATGTGACAACAAAACAGTATCCCTGGCAGAAGCAGATCATGGAACTCATAGCTATAATCAAGGCTGCCAGTGCCATCACTGCCGATAAGACAGGCTGACTGCCGGAAAGGATGATTGGGTTATTGATCATGAAATAGGGCAGCAGGAAAAAGGGCGCCGCCAGCTTGAAGCTCTCCATGGCAGCCGGCGTGTACTTGCACCCGGCGATCTGGCTGCCCACGATGGCCCCCCCGGCGATCGGCGGCGTTACCGTAGCCAGGATCGCATAGTAAAACACAAAGAAATGGGCTACCATGGGGGTCAGGCCCAGGTCCACCAGTATGGGCGCAGCTACAAAGGCCACTACGATATAGGCGATCACCGTGGGAAGGGAGGAGGCCAGCAGGATGGAGAGAAACATGGTCATCACCAGGGTGGGGAGAACATTCCCCCCGCTTACCGTTGTGATGACCAGACTCAGTTTTGTGGCGGCGCCGGTGAAGGTCATGCTCTTGACCAGCATGCCGATGCATGCGCAGGCGATGCCGAATGTGGCGGCCATGATGGCGCCCAGAGCAAAGCACTGGATCAGGTGATTGAACCTCGGACGCGTTTCCTTTGATATCCAGGACACCGCCAGAAGACTCACGATGCCCCAGAAGGCCGCATACCCGGGGGAGTAGCGGAGCACCAGCAACGCGGTTAGTATACCCATGGGAATGATGAACACCGGGGCCCCTATGGCCATCGTACGCTTTTCGGCGATCTCTTTTCCCTTGGCAATACGCTCCCGAAACGCGATCAGGAACACGCCGGCCACGGCGATTGCGTAATAAAACACCGCCGGGATGAGCGCCTTGAACATGAGATCGCCGTAGCTCACTCCCAGAAAACCGGCCATGATGAAGACCGCAATGCCCATGATGGGCGGCGTCAGCTGGCCGCCTGTGGAGGCCATGGCCTCGATGCCCACGGCCGTCTCGGGTTTGAAACCGGATTTTTTCATCATGGGGATGGTGTATGCCCCGGTAAGGGCCACGTTGGCTGCGGCCACGCCGTTGACCATGCCCACGAAGGAACTGGAAAATGTGGCCGTGTGCCCGGCCCCGCCCCGCAAATGACGGCTGATCAGTTTGCCGAACTCCATGAAAAATTTAGTGATCCCGGTGGCGTCGAAAATCGCGCCGAACACGATAAGTAAAAACAACATATTGACCGAGACATTCAGCAGCATGCCGTAAATGCCCCTGAACCCCACGCTCAGGTTGGATACGATGTACCCGAACTCAAAAGGCGGATGGCTGAGCACGCCCGGGATCAGGTGGCCGAACAGGGCATAGGCGATGGCGATCAGGACCAGGATAGGGAAGATGGGCCCGAAGCTCCGCCAGGTGGAGCTGATCACCACGACGATCAGGAGCACGCCCACCACAACGTCCGGGGGATCCGGCCAACCGGCGTTCATGTCCAGCCGCTCGTAATTCACGGCCATGAAGATCACCAGGGCCAGGCTCAGCAGGGCGCAGAGGAGATTAAAAATCTTCCACCATTTATTCCCGGCGTTTTTGGCCCAGTTGATAAACACCAGAACCAGGCAGAAACCGAGGTGGGTGTTCTGGTTCATGAGTTCGCCGAACATGGGATACCAGACAACCATCACATGAAAAGCGACCATGACCAGCGCCACGAAGGTCACGACATGCGGCAGCCACCGGTCCAGGAACCCTGTTGAACGATCTGTGTCTGATCCCACGCTTTTCCTCCAGCCTTGTTTCGTTCGGCGATCGTTGGTCTGTAGTGGTTAGAGGTTTCAGGTGTCAGGTTTCAGGTGTCAGCGCCGCCTCCGGCCTGGGGGGCGGCCCCGCCCAAGGACGGCGGGATCTCCGCTCCGTTCCGACAAGTCTAATCGATCCGGAAACTTCACGAAGACGGGAACCTTCGTGCTCGTTGTCGTTGTCGTGGTCGTAATCGTTATCGATTTCAATCAATGACTCACACAAATCGCCGTAGGGTGGGATTTTACATCC
>JAFDKD010000442.1 GCA_019307165.1 Deltaproteobacteria bacterium
CTTACAGGACAGCAAAGAAATTGAGAATTGAAGATTGAAAATTGAAAATTGGTTGTGGCGCTGCGTAGCAGCGCATCCATAAATCTTCAATAACTCAATGTTCAATATTCAATGCATAGGGGGCGGCCTAAAAGCCGGGCGTGCCGCGGCGTAGGCCCGCTATCAGCGGGACGAAGCCGGGTCTTATGGGCCCGGATCTTTACAGCATTCTAAGTCGCCGTGTCGTCTCGGGCGACTCGCCCCCGTTTCAGGCGTTCCCGCAGGGTCTGGAAACCGGCGTACAGGGCCGGTACGATAAAGATGCCGATCAGGGTGGCTGCCACCATGCCGCTGAATACGGTGGTGCCGATGGCCCGTCGGCTCGCGGCCCCGGCCCCCGAGGCCGCCACCAGCGGCGAGACCCCCAGAATAAAGGAGAAGGCGGTCATCAATACGGCGCGATAGCGCATTCTTGCCCCTGCCGCGGCCGCCTCGACAATGGACAGCCCGGACTCTCGTTGCTTTTTGGCAAATTCCACGATGAGAATGGCGTTTTTGCTCGCCAGGCCTACCAGCAGCACCAGGCCGATCTGGGCGTAAATGCTCAAGCTCAGATCCCGGACCCAGAGACCCGCCAGTGCGCCAAGCACGGCAACCGAGATGACAACGATGACGGAAAGGGGAACGGTCCAGCTTTCATACTGGGCTACCAGGAAGAGATAGCCGAAGAGCAGGGCCAGGGCCAGTAAAATCGGGGCCTGGCCGCTGGTCTTGCGTTCCTGAAAGGAGAGCCCCGACCACTCGAATGCATAATCCGCGGGCAGGGTCTTGTTTGCCACCCGCTCCATGGCATCCATGGCCTGACCCGAACTGATACCCGGCGCCGCCCTGCCGTTGATTTGGGAGGTAGGAAACTGATTGTACCGGGTGATGACCTGAGGCCCGATCATTCTGGACAGGGACACGATGCTTCGCAGTGGGACCATTCTGCCGGATTCGCTGCGCACGTAAAGACGGCCGATGTCTTCGGCCGCGTCCCGAAAGGGCTCATCGGCCTGCACTTTCACTTGGAAGACCCGGCTGAACAGGTTGAAATCGTTCACATAGCGCGATCCCAATTGGGCCTGCAAGGTGGAAAAGACTCTCCTTACCGGTACCTTGAGCGTCTCCGCCTTGGTTCTGTCCAGATCGATAAATATTTGGGGAACGTCGGCCGAATAGGTGGTAAATACATTTTTCAGTTCAGGGTCCTGGTTGGCGGCCATCACCAGTGCCCGGGTGACGGCCCCCAATTCGGCGGGGCTCTGATTGGCCAGGGCCTGGAGTCGGAAATCGAACCCCCCCGTGCGGCCCAGACCTCGAATGGCGGGCGGGGAAAAGACCGCGATTTGAGCTTGGGGTATGGCGGCAAGCTCGCGGCGCACCCGCCTTAAAACGCGGTCGAGCCCGGTTTCTTCGGTGGTGCGTTCATCCCAGGGTTTCAGCACGCAGATGGCAATGCCCACGTTCTCGTTGTTGCCGCTGATGAAACTCAGGCCGCTGATGCCGATGGTGTCGGCCACCCCATCAATCCCGCCCGCTATCTCGCTCACTTGATGCATGACCTTGCGGGTGCGCTCCAGGGAGGCGGATTCGGGCAGCTGAATGTTGATGTAAAAGACGCCCTGGTCCTCCATGGGAAGAAAGCTGGTGGGACGGCTCGCGAAGAGCAGGTACGCGGCGGCCATCACCAGCGCCATAAAAAGCGCTGTTACGACGAGACGCCGGGTGAGCCAGGAGGCGACGGCAACGTAGCCTTTTCGGGAGGCGGCCAGGGACCTGCCGAACCAGGCAAGGGGGCCCCGCCGGACAACGCGCGGGGACCGCAGTAGGGTGGCGCACAGGGCCGGGCTCAGGGTGAGGGCGTTTACGCTCGATATCACCACCGCGGTGGAGATGGTCACCGCGAACTCCCGGTACAGCTGCCCGGTGATGCCCGGCAGGAATGCCACGGGCACGAAGACCGCCAGCAGCACCAGGGTCGTGGCAATGACAGGTCCGGTGACCTGTCCCATGCCCTTCAAGGTGGCCGCTTTGGGCGGCAGTCCCTCTTCGGCCATGATCCGCTGGACGTTTTCGACCACCACGATGGCGTCGTCCACCACCAGCCCGATGGCCAGGACCAGGGCGAAGAGAGTGATCGTATTGATGCTGTTTCCCAGCACCAGCAGGAGTCCGATGGTCCCGACCATGGAAACCGGTATGGTGAGGGAGGGGATCATCGTAGCCCGCCAGTCCTGGAGGAACAGAAAGGTCACGCCCACCACGAGCATAAACGTAATCGCCAGGGTGGTGACGATCTCTTTGATGGCGGACCTGACGTACTTGGTGGTGTCGTAGGTCAACTGATACCGGAAATCCTTTGGAAAACGCTTGGCCAGCCGCTCCATCTCGGCCTTGACCGCATTTGCCGTTTGAAGGGCGTTGGCCCCGGTGGTCTGGTACACGCCCACGGCCAGGGCGGGGTAGTTGTTTAGGGTGGAGGTGCGGGTGTATGACTTGGCGCCCAGTTCCACCCGGGCGATGTCCCGAATGCGAACCAGGCCCCCGGCCTCGTTGCCGCTCACGATGATGTCCTTGAACGCCTCCACGTCGGTGAGCCGCCCTTCGGCCCGGAGGGTGTACTGGACCTGCTGATCGGGTCCCGTGGGCGCGGTCCCAATGGAGCCGGCCACGGCCTGAACGTTCTGCCTCTGGATGGCCGCGATCACGTCATCGGCGGTCAGGCCCCGGGCGGCCATGCGGCGGGGGTTCATCCAGATGCGCATGCTATAGTCCAGGGCGCCGAAGATCCTGGCCTCGCTCACGCCCTTCACCCGAGCCAGGGCGTCCTTCACGTTGATGCTGACATAGTTGCTCATGGAAAGGATGTCGAGGGCGCCCTCGGGAGAAAAAAAATTGATTACCCCCAGGATGTCCGAGGAGCGGGCCCGAACCTGGACGCCGAGTTTGACCACGTCGGGCGGGAGAAAAGGGGTCGCCTGCTGGATCCGGTTCTGAACGTTGACCTGGGCGATGGCGGGGTCGGTGCCCACCTCGAAGTAGATGCTCAGGCTGTACTGGCCGTTGTTGGAGCAGCTGGAGGTCATGTAGATCATGTCCTCCACGCCGTTTACACCGGCCTCCAGGGGGGCGGCCACGCTGTTGGCGAGAACCGCGGCATTGGCCCCCGGGTAGGTGGCCCCCACCCTGATTTCGGGCGGCGTGATCCGGGGGTAATGGGCCACCGGGATGCTCGTCAACGCCAGAATCCCCGCCATGAAAATCAGCATCGAGAGCACGATGGCCAATCGGGGCCTTTCAATGAAGACACGGCTGATCATATGGACTCGTTATAACGTTTGCAAAACCGGTTTTGTAGCAACATCGGTATTATTTCGCTATGTCATTGCGGAAGTGCGGACCATGGCTTCGCCAGGTTGAGAGTGGCTTCGCCAGGTTCAGGTTAAGGTCCAGGTTGAGAAAAGGAAAACACAAGCGTCAATCTGTTGCTCAACCTTAACCTCAGCCTCGGCCTGTCCGCCTACTCCTCTTCGGCCCGAACGGTCCGCACCGTCTGGCCGGGACGCACTTTCTGCAACCCGTACACGACGATGCTGTCCCCCGCTTTCAAGCCGGACGTCACCGCCCAGCCGGTCCCCACCGCGGCGCCGCGCGCGATGCGACGGACCTGAACCCGGCTTTCCGGGTCCACCGCCAACACATACAGGCCGTCCTTATCCTCCAGCACCGCGGACTGAGGGACCACCGGCAGTCGCAGGGGTCGGCGTCGGCTGACGAGCACGGTCACGTATTGACCGGGCAGGAGGATGTCCACCGGGTTGTCGAAGACCGCGCGCACCGCAATGGTGCCGGTGCCGGGGTCCACCTGGGGATCGGAAAAATCCATCCGGCCGGCCGTCGGGTACATGAGGCCGTTGGGGAGTTTTAGATTGGGCACCAGTTCGGCGGGAAGGTGGTCGGGGTTGTCGGCGGCCTTCATCCGGTCGGTGACGTATTCATTTTCGCTCACCGAATAGACCACCCGAATCGGGTCCAGCTGGACGATGCGGGCCAGGGCGCCGGAGTCGGGACCCACCAGATTGCCCAGCGTGTAGGCGGCGCGGCCGATCCGTCCGCCGATAGGGGCCTTGATGGTCGTGTATCCCAGGTTGAGTTTCGCCTTCTGAAGAACGGCTTCAGCCTGCTGCATCAGGGCCCGGGCGGTCTGTTTGGCGGCCAGGGCGCTGTCCATATCGGTGGCCGCAACGCCCCCGGCCCGGACCGACTTCAGGCGTTCGATGTATCGAAGGGCCTTGTCCAGGGTAGCCCCGGCCAGGGCTACCTTGGCCAGGGCCTCGTTGAGTTCCGCCTCATAGGGGGCCCGCTCTAACTGAAAGAGCAGCCTTCCCGCCGCGACCTCGCCGCCTTCCTCAAAGGCCATTTTTCTGATGTACCCGTCCACCCGGGCCTTCAGGTCCACGGACTGGATGGCTTCGATCCGGCCCACATACTCCGCGGCCGGGTTCACGTCCTTTTCCGGCACTTTCAGGACCGTGACCACCGGCGGCGCGGCCCCCGGAGGCCCGGGTTGGGCCGAGGTCCCGCCGGATATTGAAAGACAGGCCGCCGCGGCCGCCGCCAAAACGGATAACAGACGTGCAAAGCTTGAAATTTTCGGCATCGGCCCTTTACATTTCCAAAAAAGCATATCATTTTGCCTATCGCCCGGAAATACCCCCGGAGGGACATATTCCCTCCGGCGCAGCAGAGGCCGGGCAAATTCCGTGCGGTTATCGGACATCAACGATAGAGAGGTTGCGCAAGCATGTCAATTCAAGAGAAGAAAAAACGTACGCCGTTTTTTGTGGGTTTTACTGGTGATCTGCGTGAATCCGTAGATTATCTTTGCGGCCGCATCCTATAGAAATCGATACCCCTGGATATCCAGGTTGGTGAGCCCCGCCTCCCGCGCCCACCTTACTGCATCGTCATATTCCCCCCTGGTAATTCTTCGCGAAATCGGCGGATACTCGGAAGCCTTGTACACGGGCGTGTACTGGGACATGACGTTGACGTAGGTATCTGCGGGCAGGTTCTCCCCAATCCACTTCATCACGGCGCGCGTGCCGGCGATGTTGTTGGGCATGACCAGGTGGCGTACGATCAGCCCCCTGCGGATGAGCCCGTCGGCGGAGGGGCGTGCCGTGCCCACCTGCCGGTGCATCTCGATCAGGGCCGCCTTTGTCAGCTGGGGATAGGTGTCGGCGCCGGATGAGTACTTTTCAGCCATGCCGCCGTCAGCGTACTTGAAGTCAGGCAGGTAGATGTCAACAATGCCGTCCAGAAGGCGGAGGATTTCGGGCCGCTCCCAGCCGCATGTGTTGTAAACAATGGGCAGCCTCAGGCCCATGCCGGCCGCCAGATCCACCGCGCGCACGATGTGGGCCGAATAATGGGTGGGGGTCACCACGTTGATGTTGCCGCAGCCGATTTTTTGGAGGGTGAGCATCATTCCTGCAAGGTCTTCTATGCTTCTTTCAGATCCCGCGCCTCCCTGGCTTATCTGCCAGTTGATGCAGAATACGCACCGAAGCCCGCAGTTGGTGAAGAACACCGCGCCCGACCCGCCGGTGCCCACCAGGCCTTTTTCCTCGCCGAAGTGGGGGTGATGTGCCGCTATTTCCAGTTTGGCCGATGCCCCGCAAAAACCAGTGTCGCTCGCCAGCCTGTCCGTACCGCACATCCTGGGGCACAGCTCGCATGACGCCATCAGCCCCCAAAGCTTTTCCGCCCTTTGGCTCAGCTCCCCTGTCTGGTGGAGCGCGAGGAATGCCGGTTCAAATTCGGGATGGGCGGTCCGCGCCGCCGTGCCGCGTTCCGGGGAATCCTCCGTTTCGCGCCCCGGGCGGCTATCCGCCGGCCCGCTTTGCTCTTTGCATGAGGTGGACATGGGCAGCAGGGGGAAAGCCGCCGCCGAGCCTGCCAGGTGCAGGCATGATCGCAGGAACGATCTTCTTGTAAGCCGCTCCATGGCACCCTCCTTTCACGAAAAGGGTGGGAGGATATACTCTTATGGGCAGTTTTTTGCCTGTCGATCAAGATATTTCAGCAGGTAGAATGGAAGAGTCCTCCCACCGTCTTGCCGTCTTTCCCGAATAGAGATAGAGATATAATAGTACGAAAACGGAAACGGTTAAATAGAAATTATCCTTCTCCCCGGGTTCACGTCCTTCTCCGGCGCCTTGAGGACCGTGAACACGGGCCGCGCGCCCCGATTCGGGGGCCCGGGTTCGGCCGAGGTTCGGCCGAGGTCCGGCCGGCCATCTAAAGGCAGTCCGCATACGGCCGTCGCCAATACGGATGTGAGACGTATAAAGCGGGAGCTTTTTTTAATTGACCCTTTACATAGCCAATAAATCATGCCATTTTTCCTATTGTCCGCCCCAGCACCGGCCCGGCAGATTTCATGGGGTCATCAGACATCAACGATAGAGAGGTTGCTTAATCATGCCAATTCAAGAAAAGAAAAGAATCCATATCGTTTTTATGTCTATTTTTATGGCGATTGTCCTGGCCTTGGCGCTAACGGCCGAAGCCGGCACCTGGAAAGAGGATGTTGTTCAGGAATTGACGGGCAGCGACCCATTGCTCGAAGCGTATGACTGCAATTACCTGAACAGCACGGTGTGTCCCCCTCTGCTCAAGAACTACTGCTGCCCGGGGCAACCCAACGAACTCAGCCATCCGAAGATCCACAACACCCTTGACATCACGTTGGCCGTATCCGCGGACATGCAGCTGGAGGTCACAGGCTGCGATGACGGCCGGTTGAACGAGGACAAGTTTCAGAATACCAAGGATATGGTTTACGGGATCAATACGTGGTGCCGCGACAACGGGTGCGTTGCGGTTCTCGCACCCGGGGACCTGACGCAGCATACGTGCGTCCAGGAGCTGATCGCGTTCCGGCAGCTGTACGAGCACGATTACCCGGGCATCGACGGCGGGGCCATCAAGGGGGCCGACGACGACGATTACGACTGCTACGGCGGCGGCGGCGCCCGCATCAATTACCCCGTCTTTCCCATCCTGGGCAATCATGACGATCCGTCGGAGATCAAGATGGAATGCGATCATTACTGGGATTATTTGTGGAACAAGTGGATCCATAGTCAAGCCGATGCCGCCTCAAACTGGTGCAGCTGGGGGGAAGTCTGCCACCGAAGCTATGTGGGGGATTATATCGAGGACCGCCTGGGCGACGACATCTATTACCGTGCGGCCGATGACGTGTCGGGTTATAACAACGGCAACTACGCCTTTGAACTGGG
>JAFDKD010000443.1 GCA_019307165.1 Deltaproteobacteria bacterium
TAGAAACTAGCGGATGCTCTCATAGCCGCCCCTAACCCCATCCTTCGAAAAAACGATCTGCCACAGTTGGTTTCTTCTGGACCTGAAACACCCGGCGCAGGACAGCAGGTAATAATTCCACATGCGATGAAATCGTTCATCATAGTTGTTTCTTATATCCTCCCAACGGGCGTTGAAATTTCGGTGCCATGCCATGAGCGTTTTGTCATAATGGGGTCCGAACCCGTGCCAGTCCTCGAGTACGAAAAAACCCTCTACCGAGGATGCGATCTGCCTGGACGAGGGCAGCATGGAGTTGGGGAAAATGTACTTGTCGATCCAGGGATCGGTTGTTGTTGTGGAGGAATTTCCGGCAATGGTATGCAACAAAAACAGGCCCTTCGATTCCAGGCACCGGTGGACGACCCGCATGTATGTCCTGTAATTCCTGAAACCAACATGTTCGAACATCCCGATACTGATGATACGGTCAAACCGTTGCCTCAATTCGCGGTAATCCTGTAGTCTGATTTCAACGGGGAGCCCCCGGCAGAAGACCCGGGCGAACTCGGCCTGCTCCCGTGAAACCGTTATTCCAATGACTTTGACACCGTAGGTCTCCGCCGCGTACTTTACGAATCCGCCCCAGCCGCACCCGATATCGAGCAGGGTCATGCCGGATGCCAGGCCCATTTTTCTGCAGACGAGGTCCATTTTGGCCTCTTGCGCCGCATCGAGGCCTTCAGCTTCCCGCCAGTAGCCGCAGGAATAGTTCATCCCTTTGTCGAGCATGACGGCAAAAAGGTCGTTGTCGATGTCGTAGTGTCGTTTCCCGATATCAAAGGCCTTTGCTCTACGCTGCGTATTCAACACCCTGGCTTTCATGGCCGCCCAAAGGACCTCCCTGTTCGTCCTTGCGCGCCTGTCAAGTTTTGCCCGAAGTACCCTGGCGAAAAACCGGTCCAGGGCATCGCATTCCCACCAGCCGTCCATATAGCTTTCGCCGAGGCCCAGCGATCCTTCGGCCAAAACCCTCGCAAAAAACCCTTGGTTCCGAACCTGGATATCCCACGGCCGGTCGCCGCCGATTCGGACATCCGCAAGGTCGAGGAGTTTCCGTATTGCGCGTTTACCGGCGTTTTCATTCATGGGAATGGCCCTTTTGAATCCCGCGCGTGAATAGAGGACATTGTTTCCGTCTAATGCACCATCTCGAACCGGTTTTAATACATCTATATTACACGATTTCTCGACGGATATCACGCTCTCATCCACCTGCCCGGCTTGTCCCCATTCGACCCGAGTTTAGCTAGTTTTCATCCAAAAAAACGCCTCGGAAGCGATGTAGACCGACTGCCCGTCCTGCGCTGCCGCCCGTAGGGTATCGCGGTTAAAACCGCTCCTACGGGAAATGGCATTGGGGTGCACCGGCCGCTGGAGGAACGGCTTCAGACGCAATATCATTCAAAGGAGATGGAATCAACATCCGAGCTCTTTTTTTGCGAAACCCGTTGATTATGAAACCCTCCGCCCCGCAAAAACTGGACTTGGCACGGCGAAGCTGCTAGGATTCGCATGTGTTTCGGGTGTTAAAATAGCGGCTTTTTCTGCGCCGTTGAGATCGAGAAATCGGTTTACAGGAGGACCCTATGGCTTTCATCATGATAGATGCGGACAAGTGCAACCAGGACAGCCTATGCATTTTTGAGTGCCCGGCGCAGGTGCTTCAAATGGATTCAGAAACGGACTTGCCCGTTGTGACCGACGATTTCGAAGACGTCTGCCTCAGGTGCGGGCATTGCGTGGCGGTTTGTCCCACCGCGGCCTTCAGCCTGGAATGGATGCCGGCCGATGCCTGCACGCCCGTCGAGTCCGATCTAAAGCTCTCCTCCGGGCAGGCTGAACAGTTCCTGCGCTCCCGCCGTTCCGTCCGTGTTTTTCGCGACGAACCGGTAGACAGGGCCAAACTGGAAAAACTGATCGACATCGCCTGCTACGCGCCTTCGGCCAAGAACGCCCAGCCCTGGCACTGGCTTGTCATCGAAGACCCGGCCCAGGTTTGGAAACTCGACGGTTTGATCGTGGACTGGATGCGGAGCATCATCCGAGCGGACCCGGCCCAGGCAGAACTCCTGAGGCTTCCCCGCATCGTCGGCATGTGGGAGCAGGGTATCTACAAGACCCTCAGAAACGCGCCTCATCTGTTTATCGTCCATGTGGACGAGACGTGGCCTTTCGGTCCCGAGGATTCCGCCCTGGCCCTCAGCTATGTGGAGCTTTTCTCGCCCACCCTAGGTCTCGGCGCCACCTGGTCCGGCTATTTTTACAGGGCCTACAACAGTTATCCGCCCATGGCCGAAGCCGTACCTGTCCCGCCGGGCCAGAAGGTAGTCGGGGCCATGATGGTCGGCCGCCCCAAGTTCAAGTATCAGCGCCTCCCCAACCGTAATGCGCCCCGTATAGAATGGCGTTGAGATGCAATAAAAATCTGTTCTCCGCCGAAAGGGGTTTCAATGGGCCTGAACATCAAACCGGTCATCGTCCTCAGTCGCGGCGCAGGGGTGTTTGTGAACGAGAGCGGCCGCATGGAGATGGTCCTCGACAATGAGGACACCGGCGCCCGGATACGATCGCTGCTCGAAGAGATGAAGGCGGAGACAGGGCCGCACGCATCGATCCTGGAACCGCTGGCGGTGAGCGATCCTGCGGATTTCAAACCGCTCTTTCGCGATGGGCAGGATATTGACGCGCTTCTCGTCTATTTTCTGGGCGTCACGCCGATTGAGCAACTGCTCAAATGGCAGGGTCCCATTATTGCCTTCAGCGGTCCCTGCACACCGGCCATGGCCCTGTATGCCGTCGGCGAGGAACGCCGGGAACGCCCGGGCCTGTTCGTTGCCCTGGACTACACGGACATCCGGCGGACCCTCCGGATTGTGGGCGCAAAAAAGGCCCTTGCCGACACGCGGGTCCTGATGTTCGGGTTTCCCCCTTCCTGGCACCTGCGCTGGTACGGCTTTCCCGACCTTGAGCGTCTCAGGCGGAGGTTCGGCGTTGAATTCGTCCCTGTGGAGCTTCGTGAGTTGATTGAAACGGTCCCGAAGGTAGACCCGAAAGCCGCGGCCCGCATTGCCGACGAATGGGCCGAAAACGCCAGGGAAATCTCCGGGCCCAGCCCTGATCACATAAGGCAATCCGTAACTGCCTATCTGGCTATGTCGCGCATCATGGAGAAAAAAGGCGCCGGGGCCATGGTCATCAACTGCCTGGAAATCACCCAGGCGAAGAAATTCTCGGACAAGATCATAAACCCCTGCATGGGCATGCAGACCATGCGTGACAGGGGCATCCCGGCCGGATGCGAAATGGATATCCCCTGCCTCCTGACCATGATCCTGCTCGGCCAATTGACGAATGCACCGGCATTCCTGGGCAACATAGTACGCGCCGACCCGGAAAAAAACGAGATCAAACTTTCCCACTGCATCCTTCCCACCCGCATGCCCGGCTTCGACAAGGACCCCCTGCCCTACACGCTGTGCGACCTTCACGGCGCCAAGGGCGTGACCGCCTACACGCATATCAATCCCGGCCAACCGGTGACGCTGGCCAGGGCAAGGCGGAACCTGGAGCGGATTACCGCTTCCGGGGGGGAACTGACCGATAGCGAGGATACTTGCTTTTGCAGAAACACCCTGACCATTCGGGTGCCGGATGCGAGGCGGTTCGTTCAGCTGGCCGAAGGGAACCACCACGCCATGGTCTTCGGCGACTGTCTGGAGGACCTGGAGGCCCTTTGCGGCTTGCTGGATTGTGAATTCAGGACCGTATAGATGACTGACTCTTGTGTAACTTCGTAGGGTTCAAAGGTTCAAAGGTTCAAGGTTCAGGGTTGCGGGTTGCTTTGCACGCTCCCCCCTTTGTAAAGGGGGGCCGGGGGGGATTTAATACCGTT
>JAFDKD010000444.1 GCA_019307165.1 Deltaproteobacteria bacterium
AACTGGGTGCGACCTGCTCGTGATGGGCGCCCGCGGGCACGGCATCATCGGGGACGCCATGATGGGGAGCGTGTCCAGACGGGTATTAAGGCGGTGCAAGAAACCGATCCTCATCATCCGCCTGCCCGAGTAGAAACAAAGGAAGCGTTCGGTTCCAAAGGACCAGGTCACATAGAAAAAGGAACGAAGCACCCCGCCCCGGAGGGCGGGGTGCTTTTTCATTTGACGAGGGTGTTGGCCAGCCACAGGATGGTCTGGGGCCAGACGACCACGGCGATCAGTCCCAGTTCCATCAGCCTCCAGAACGGGAACGCCCCCCAGTAGATATCGCCGGTGGTCACCTCCGGGGGGGCGACCCCTTTGAGATAGAAGAGAGCATACCCGAAGGGCGGGGTCAGGAAGGAGTCCTGAAGCATCACGGCAATGGTGACCACAAACCAGACCTTGTCGAACCCCAGGTCCACCGCGATGGGAAGAAACAGGGGAAAGGTGATCATGATAATCCCGATCCAGTCCAGGAACATCCCCAGAAAGAAAAGGATGATCATCATGACGAAGAAGGTCCCCCATTTGCCGAACTCGAGGCCGTAGATAAAGTCCCTGACCACGTCGCCGCCTCCCGAGCCCATGAATACGCCCGAAAAACAGGCGGCGCAGGCCAGGATGATGACGACCATGGAGGTGGTCTTTGAGGTGTTGACCACCGCGGCATAAAGGCCCCGCCAGGTGAATCTCCCGTAGGCCAGGGTCATGAGAAAGGCCAGCAGCGCGCCCACCCCGGCCGCCTCCGTGGGCGTGGCGATGCCCGCGAAGATGGACCCCAGCACCCCGATGATGAGGATCATGGGCGGCACCATGGATTTCAGTACCCGAATGAAGAGTACACGGCCCGGCATGGAAGCCCGTTGCTCAGCGGACAGAGAGGGTCCGTCCTGGGGTCGGATTGCGCACCGGATCATGATGTACGAGATGTAGAGGACCGACAGGATCAGGCCGGGAATAATGGCGCCCGCAAAGAGCTTGCCAACCGAGAGGGCCGCCTGGTCCGCCATGACCACGAGCATGATGCTCGGGGGAATCAGGATGCCCAACGTCCCTCCCGCGCACACGGAGCCCGCGGCCAGACGCTTGTTGTAGCCGTATTTCAAGAATACCGGCATGGAAAGGAGCCCCATGGTCACCACGGAGGCTCCGATGATGCCCGTGCACGCCCCGAAGAGGGTGGAGACCACCACCACGGCCACGGCGAGTCCCCCCTTGATGGGGCCGAACAGGTAGATCATGGTATCGAAAAGCTCTTCCGCCACGCCCGACTGGTCCAGCAACTGGGCCATGAGGATGAACAGGGGGATGCACACCAGGATGTAGTTGTCCATGGTCCCCCAGATCTGGTTCAAAAACAGGTAAAAGCAGGACGGGCCCCAGCCGAGATAGCCGAATATGGCGGCCAGTCCACCCAGGACAAAGGCCAGCGGGTGCCCCATGAACAGGCCGACCAGGATCCCGGCGAACATGCCGATTGCTATGAATTCTGCGCTCATGCTTCTTTTCCCCTAACCGTCTGAAGGATCGCCCGGATATAGGTTGCCAGCCCCTGATTCAGGAGCAGCAGGAATGCCACCGGAATCGCCGTCTTGATCAACGGCACGACGCGAAATGCCGCCGACTCGCTCGTCTCCCCAATGGACCATGAGGTGCCCGCGAAAATGATCCCCTGGTAGAACACGATGATACAGAACGGAAAGAAAAACACCGAGTAGGTGATCACGTCCAGGATCCCCCTCCCCCTTGGCGAAAAGCGCTGGTAGATGATGTCGATAGCGACGTGCGCCTTGTAGAGCAGGGTGTAAGCCGCGCACAATATGAAGTGGGGGCCGTAGATGAAGTCGATCACCTCGGTCGCCCAGATGTGGGGCGCATTGAAAAAACGCCTCGAAATCACCTCATATACGACCAGTACGGCCAGCGGAAGGACCAGCCAGATAAAAATCCTTCCGCTCCATTCGCTGATGCTGTCCAAAACCTTCAAAAACGAATTTACAGCCATATGGAAACCTTTCCTTCTCTCGGACGATTTCGTACCCGTTACAAAGCAATCGCAATGTCCTCGCCTTGCTCATGCCCCTGTGGGAAGCTGCATCCCGGAGGAAAAAAAGAAATGGGCCTGTGGCGCAGGCGCCAAAGGCCCGTGGGTTTGCGGTTTATTTATAACCGAGCTTTTCCAGTTCGAGCAGAACCGTGTCCACATATTTAGGCGTCCTGCCCTGCCCGAAAACGCCGGTCATGTCGCGCCAATCTTTGTACTCCTTCATATACTTCATCTGGGAAAAAAGCAGCTTGGCATAGAAATCGGATTTTTTTGCCTGCATGAGGCAATACTGGCCTGCATATTCTTCCAGCTTCTGGAGGCTTGCATCATCCAGTTTGACGATCTTGGTGCCCTTTTCGATGAATTTCTCGATGGCCCTTCCCGACTCCGTGTCATAAAAGGCTGTGGCCTTTATGGCGGCCGCCTGGCACCCGTATTTCAGGATGGCCTGGTTCTTGGGAGACAGGGAATCGTAAGCCTTCTTGTTGACCATGGTGCCCACCTGAGATGACGGCTGAAACCAGCAGGGGACACTCCAGTACTTGGTGATCTCGGCAAAGCCCATTTCCCAGTCGATGCCCGGGCTGCTGAACTCGGCCCCGTCCAGGGTCCCTCTCTCGACCGCCAGGTAGATCTCGCCGCCCGGCATCTTGATGGGAGCGCCGCCGACCTGCTGGAGGATCCAGATGGTCGCCCTGGAGGGGGTTCTCAGTTTCTTGCCCTTGTAATCGCCGATGGTCTTGATGGGGCCGGTCTTCGCGGTGGTGCGGAAGCCCGATTCCATGGGCGTGGCGCCCAGGGAGAAATAGGTCATCCCGTACTTGCCGTAAAGTTCCTGCATGAGTTCGAGGCCGCCCCAATCATACATCCAGTTGATGTAGTCCATATTGGTGAAGCCGAAGGGGAAGGACCCGAGAAAATCGAAGGCGGGGTCCTTGCTCGCCCAGTAGCTGGGCCAGTCACCGGCCATCTCCACGACACCCTTGCTGCAGCCGTCAAAATACTCAAAGGCCTTCATAAGGGATCCTGATGGAAACCATTTGATGTTGAAATCGCCGCCACTCATCTCTTTGACGTACTTGATCATCAACTTATCGCCTACATAGAGATTGATAGCGGGTGTCCACGTGCTTCCCATCCTCCATTTGATCTTCTTGGCAAGGGCTGTAGAACCGAATGCCAGCACCAGGGTGATGGCGGCCACAAACGTCAATAGCTTAAACCTTCTCATTTTACTCCTCCATCGTCTTAAGGTTTTTACCTTATGTAAATTGAAGAAAGCTTCATGCCGAATACTGCTTGTGACCACCTCCTTTCCGGTTTATGCCTGGCGATAAATATTCAGTATGTCCGTCTCCTTATCCTTGGTTACGAGAACCTGTCATTGCGGGCTGCGAACGATTATGCGCCCCCTTTGGCGCGCGGCCCGAGGGCGGTTTGGAACTTAGAAGCAGGGAAACAGAGTTATCCTTATACAAACGGTTCTCCCTGTCAAGAAGAACATTCCACAAGCCTCAATACGTCAGCACCATGCCCCCGTCAAACAAGAGATCCCCGCCGATCAGATAATTGGAAAAACGGGAAAACCCGAACAGAAAAAGATTGGCCACCTCAACGGGCGTCATCATTTCCTTGATTCGGGAGGCGCCCATCATGACGTCTCTGACCACTTCTTCTTCGCTGATACCGCGCTGGGCGGCCTGGGCGGGGATCTGATTCAAGGCCAGGGGGGTTCGGACAAATCCCGTGCTGACGGTAAAGGCACGGACTTTACCCTCTCCTTCCGCCGCGATGGACTGGGTGAGGCCCCGGAGGCCGAATTTGGTGATATTATAGACCGGCTT
>JAFDKD010000047.1 GCA_019307165.1 Deltaproteobacteria bacterium
TCCGTCCTGACATGCCCCCGCTGCCGGACGACCAACCTTTACCACCGAAAATTCTGCAGTCAGTGCAGCACGCGGCTGACGATCTATTGCCCGAAATGCGGCCGAGAAAATTTTCCGGATGACAATTACTGCGGCCGCTGCGGCGGGCGACTCAAGCCTCCCAACGCTCTCCCCCAAACATTGTTGAAAACCGATGGCGAGCGCAAGCATGTCACGGTTCTCTTTTCGGACCTGTCCGGTTATACCGCCATGTCCGCCCGGCTCGATCCCGAAGAAGTCAAAGACATCATGAGCCGGATTTTCGGCGAGATCGCCCGAATTGTGGCCGGTTATGAAGGATTTATCGAGCGCTTTTTGGGGGATGCCGTCATGGTGCTCTTCGGGGTGCCGAAGATCCTGGAGGACGCCACCGTCCGGGCCATCCGAACATCCATGGAGATCCATGATGCGGTCAAGCGCATGAGCCCCGGACTTGAAAAAAAGGTCGGTCAGCCCCTCTTCATGCACACGGGGATCAACACGGGCCTGGTTGTCACCGGGGATACGGCGGGTGAGACAGGAACCCACGGCGTTACCGGGGACACCATCAACCTGGCCTCCCGGCTCAAGGACCTGGCCAAGCCGGACCAGATTCTCGTGGGCCGTGAAACCTACTTGCAGGCAGAAGGATTCTTTTCTTTCGAGGCCCTTGAGCCGATGCGGGTCAAGGGGTTGAGGCAACCGATCGACCTGTACCGCGTTTTGTCGCCCCGGCCCAAATGGACCCGCTTCGAGGTAGGCGCCGAAAGGGGCCTCACGCCCTTTGTGGGGAGGGCGCTGGAGATGGGGCTGTTGCTCCAGTGCTTTTCCCGCGCCAAATCGGGCCTGGGTCAAGCGCTCACCATCACCGCCGATGCCGGCCTGGGAAAGTCCAGGCTTTTATACGAATTTCGCCGTGCGGTGGCAGCCGAGCCCGCAACATTCCTCCACGGGAGATGCCTTTCTTACAGCAAGAATGTCCCCTACTTTCCCCTCATCGATGTCCTCAAGTCCTGTTTTGACATCGCGGACGGTGACGGGACCGAAAAGATCCGCAGGAAGGTGGACTCGGTGCTGGAGGAATACCCGGCGGAAAAGACGCACATGCTTCCTTTCCTCCTGGAGCTGCTGTCGGTGCAGCCGATCGAATCACCCCAGGTCTCCATGAGCCGGGAGTTCAAGAAGGAACGGATCATCGACGCCCTCAAATGGGTGCTGTTCAACGCCGCCGAAATCCGACCACTGGTCCTGGCCATCGAGGACCTTCACTGGATGGATGTGAGTTCGGAAGAGGCGTTGAAGCACCTTTTGACCGGCATCTCGGGAGTCAGGGTGTTTCTGATTTTCACCTATCGTCCGCACTTTTCCCCCAATTGGAACGGCACGCCCATTCACAGCACGTTGAGCCTGAATCGCCTATCCGGCAACCATAGCCTGGCCATGGTGCGACACGTTTTAGAGGCGGAGGAAATCGACGAGCCGCTTCAAAAACTGGTTCTCGACAAGACCGACGGTGTCCCTTTCTTTGTCGAGGAGTTTACCCGTTCGCTCAAGGAACTGAAACTCATTGAGAAACAAGGGAAGCGGTGCCGGCTGGCCGGTGATGCGGGTGATATGGCCATCCCTTCTACCATCCAGGATGTGATCATGGCGAGGGTGGACGCCCTGCCCGAGTCACCCAAAAAGCTGCTTCAAACCGCTTCGGTGATCGATCGCGAGTTCAGCTTCCAGTTGATCCGGCTGGTCACCCAAATCGACGATCAGGAATTGCCGGCCCGCCTCCAGCGGCTCCGGGATTCGGATCTGCTCCTGGAAAGGGGGCTTTTTCGGGAACCCACGTATATATTCAAACATGCGCTCACTCGGGAGGTGGTATACGAATCCATCCTCAAAAAGCGGCGGCGGCGGCTCCACGATCAGGTAGGGGGGGCCATTGAACGTCTTTATGGAGAGACCATCACCGAGCACTACGGCGTCCTGGCCGAGCATTTCCTTCAAAGTGAAAACCATGAAAAGGCCGCGGAATACCTGCGCCTGGCATATGAGAAAGCGGCGGATTCCGCTTCGTTGTCCAGCGCCATGGTTCTGGCCAAGAAACGCATCGCATGCCTGGAAGAAATGCCCCAAACGGAAGACGTTCTGAAAAGGACGATCGATGCCCGCACCTCACTGTCCCTCTATCTGTTTCTCATGGGGTATCCCACGGAGGCCAAGGACTCCGTGGCTCCCGTGCTGGCCAAGGCCACCGAGATCGGCTACAAGGAGCGGCTTTCCCAGATTTTCACGGTCATCGGCTATTATCATTACATGGTTCAGGAGGACATCCCCGCGGCCCTCGACTATCTGGAAAGAGCCCTCCTGTATTCCGAAGAGACCGGAGACATCATCTCCGCCATCTTTGCCCATTACCTGTTGGGCCTGGCTCTGTCATGGAACTGTGAGTTCGAAAAGGCCGCCTTTTATGTGGAAAAGGCCCTGAAAATCAATCTGGACTTCAACATTTCCTGGAGCGCCTCGCTCATGAAGAGCACATTGAGCCTCTATGTCTACTGCTGCCAGGGGCGGATCGAACTGGGCTGCCGGACCAGCGCCGAGGCCTTGGAACTGGCCGAGGAAACCGGCGACATCTTTTCCAAGGCCACGGCCCATATCAGCCACGGCGTATCCCTCTTTTATCAAGGCGCCATGGCGCGGGCCCGAAGGCACCTGATTCAGGGGGTCGATTTCTCCACCAGGATCGATCTGCAGTCATTCTCCGCCCTGGGCCACCAGTGGCTCGGTCAGATGTATTTTGAAACCGGTGATTACGAGCGTTCAAGGAAGCATTACCTGGAAGCCATCCGGCTTCGTGAGGACGGCCGTCTTTTTCCCTCATCGGTGCTGTTCAACCGGACCGCCCTGGCGCGCACGGAGATCTGCGGCCCGGGGGCGCATATCGATCCGGACACCCTTTACGGCTATGTACGGGAGAACCGGATCCGTCTTCACGACGGCCCCATAGCGAGATACACCGCGGAGATCCTCCTGAAGATGGGGGACCATGTGGAGGAAGCGGTCGGCTGGGCCCGTAGGGCGCTGGACGCGGACCGGACCCATGGCATGCGTTGGGACCTGGCCCTGGACTACCGTCTGCTGGCAGAGGCCCTGCAAGAGACCGGCGCGCGGGAAGAGGCGGAAGAGAGCCTTGCCCGGGCAAGGGAGATATTTTCGGAATGCGGCGCCGACGGATGGACTGGGAGGATTGATGATTGATGATTGTCGATTTAAGGAAACGGAGGCCGGAGGACAGAGAATATCGAATAATGAATATCGAACAAGGAATGTCGAATTAACGAAGAACGAGGAACCAAGAACCAGGAACCAGGAACAACTAACAGCTGACGAAGTCAGCCCACAACCCCAGGAGAAAGGAGACCAAACCATGCCTTATCCACCACTGCAAGAACTACACAACAAGCTCAGGAAGGAAGGTCATTTCCCGTTTGTGGTCATGTTCAGCTGGGATTTCGAGCAGGACGCCGAGGCCGTTGACAAGCTTGGCAATATCTTTGACAAGCTTCCGGAAGGTATTCCAAGAGACGGGGTTCAGGCCTTTTATCTGACCGGCGCGCGGTCCATGGTCGTGTCCGGTTATACCAAATCCCCGGTCCAACTCCAGCGCTTCTGCTCCGCCATGACGTTCCAGTCGGCCATCGAGGCGGATGTGTTTCACGCCGTTGAAGTCCACGAGCTGATGGGGTTTACGCGGGAACTGGCGACAGGCTAGCGGAAGTTTTCTGTTTTAAAATACGCGTTGTAGGTTAGACCCAAAATCAAAACCGCCCCGGCGCTCTAATCAACGCCGGGGCGGTTACAATTGCATCCCGCCGGTCACATCACGAATAACTGAATCCCGGTTAGCCGCACTTCGTAAACCCGCAAAAATGACACGTCATGCAGCCCTCTTCAAAACTGATCGTCTCACCGCATTCCGGGCACTTTTCGCCCAAAAGGGTATTTTCGTTCTTCCGGCGCCCGCTCACCGGTTTGCCCTGGAGATAGCGCTTCTCGAGGATGCGGCTGACGGCGTCGGGAATGGAAAGCACCAGTCCGTCCTTCCTGAACACCGGGTGCTCGCCGCCGATCCCTTTGAGCTGTTCCACTACGTGCTCCACCTCCACCCCGGCGCGGAAGCAAAGCGACACCAGCCGGCCGATGGCCTCGGTCTTGGCCGTGGCCGACCGCCCCGATTTGCCGATAATGGCGAAAACTTCGAAAGGTTTTCCTTCAAGCTCGGTCACGGTGACATAGAGGTTGCCCATGCCGGTAGTCATTTTGGTGGTGAATCCCTCCAGGGTCTCGGGTCGCTCCTTGACCGCTCCCTTGATCGCCTCCTGGGCTTTTTCCTTTTCCGAAAACGAGAGCACCTGGTTTTCCTTGCTGCCGTCCCGATAAATGGTGACGCCCTTGCATCCCAGGTCGTAGGCCAGATCGTACACTTTTTTCACTTCGTTGGGCCCAGCCTCCCGGGGCAGGTTCACCGTCTTGGAGACCGCATTGTCAGTGTACTTCTGAAATGCGGCCTGCATCCGGATATGCCATTCCGGCGTCACGTCGTGGGCGGTCACGAATACTTCCCGCACGTCCTCGGGTATCCGGTCCAGGTCGTGAATACTCCCCTTCTTCGCGATGTCATCCATCAGTTCGTCGTTGTAAAACCCTCTTTCCTTGGCAACGGCCTCGAAATAAGGGTTGACCTCAAAAAGCCTGTCGTCGTCCATCACGTTTCGGACAAAGCTGAGGGCAAACAGGGGTTCGACGCCGCTTGAGCACCCCGCAATAATCGAAAGCGTGCCCGTGGGCGCAATGGTGGTGGTCGTGGCATTGCGGTACGCGCCATCCCCCATGTCCTTGTAGGTGCTCTTTTCAAAATTGGGAAAGGCGCCCCTTTCCTCGGTCAATTGCTTGGAGGTGTCGTGAGATTCCTTTTGAATAAAGGCCATGACCTCCTCGCCGATCGCCAGGGCCTTTTCCGAGTTGTAGGGCACCCCGAGCTGATAAAGCATATCGGCAAATCCCATCACGCCGAGGCCCACCTTTCGATTACCCTTCACCATCTCCGTAATTTCGGGAAGGGGGTACTTGGACATATCGATGGTATTGTCCAGAAACCGGACCGCCCACCAGACGACCTCCTTGAGCGCCACATAATCGATGGACGGTTCTTCGTCATTTTCGATTACGAATTTGGCCAGATTGATTGAACCGAGATTGCATGCCTCCAGGGGAAGCAAGGGCTGCTCTCCGCAGGGATTGGTGCTTTCGATCTCGCCGAGTTCGGGGGTCGGGTTGTCGCGGTTGACACGGTCCATAAAAACGATGCCCGGGTCCCCGCTTTCCCATGCCTGCATGATCAGCTTCTCATACACATCGGCCGCATCCAGCGTTCCCACTTCTTTTTTGTCTCTGGGATCGATCAGCCCGTATTCGCCCTTTTCCCTGACCGCGTCCATGAACACATCGCTTACGGCCACGGAGATGTTGAAATTATTCAGTTCGCGGTGGTTCTTTTTGCTGTAAATGAATTCCAGAATATCCGGATGATCCACCCGAAGGATACCCATGTTGGCGCCCCGCCGGGTACCCCCCTGCTTAACCTGCTCTGTGGCCGTATTATAGATCTTCATAAACGAAACCGGACCGGATGCCACGCCCCCGGTGGTCCCCACGCGGCTCTTTTTGGGTCTCAGTCGCGAGAATGAAAATCCGGTGCCCCCGCCCGACTTGTGAATCAGGGCCGCGTTCTTGAGGGACTCGAAAATGCCGTCCATGCTGTCCTCGATGGGGAGGACGAAACAAGCGGCCAGTTGCCCCAGACGCCTTCCCGCGTTCATGAGGGTGGGGGAATTGGGCAGGAACTTGAACTCGGTCATCATACGGTAAAAGATCTCTTCCATCTTCCGGACATGGGCGTCCTCGCCGTACGGCTTTTCCGCCCTGGCGATGTGGTGGGCCACCCGCTTGAACATCTGTTCCGGGGTCTCTATGCTCCGCCCCTGGTCGTCCTTCTTCAGATACCGGCGCTCCAGAACGATTTTCGCGTTTTCGGAAAGGTTCAGCCGCTCTTCCTTGACAAAAATGGACTTGTCCAAACGGACGGGAGATGCCTTGGCAAGTCCATAGTCGAGAAGCTTGGCTTCTATGATCTTCTCGATGACCGACATGGTGATGGTAGTCAACTCCATCTTGCCGATCTCTTTTTTGAGAAACCGGCTGATGTCCATTGCCTGATCCGCATTGATGGGATTTGCTTTGACAAGGCAATCGGAGAACCGATGATCGTCCCAGTGATAATCGGCTAGATCGAACACCCCGTCTTCGGTGACCAATAGTTTTCCCTTCTGACCCATGTACCTCCCCTTATTTCGGAACCAGATAAATTTATTGTAAATTTAAAGACCCCGGAATACCGCACCGGGTTCGTATGAATCCATGCTGGAAGACGACAAGCGATTTTTTGGTTTTTCTGGCTTCCCGGCGTGATGTATCCTGGTTTATCCCTCGGCAACCAATGACTGCCGAGGTTTAATGCGTATTGCGAGCTTACTATTTTAGACACAACATGTAGTATGTCAAGAAAAAAATCCCCCAACATATAAGATTTCCATTAAGTTGCGCGTTACGGGGTGCGCTTCGCGGTTAGACCCGGCTTCGTCCGTCTGAAATGGACTACGCCGCGGCAAGGGATCGCTTCGCTTTGATGTTGGAGGCAGTTTGGAAATCAGGTGTCCCACCTGCGCTCTGACGAGCTACGGTGGGCAGGCAGGTGTCAGAAAAAACAATGTAAAGTGAATATGGAAAGTCAACCGAAAATGCCTGGCAATTTTCAATCTTCAATCCACAAAAGATTTATCTCGCAAAGGTCGCGAAGGACGCAAAAAAGATATTTAAAAAGGCTTTTCCGTCTTGACGATCTTGGCGAGAGGAAAAATGAGAGGGCAGAGGAATCCCTGAATTTGGTTTGTCAATTTTTTCTTTTTTTAAAATTCTAATTTCTAATTCCTCAATTCTAAATTTCCTTTCCCCTCGACATTCCTTGTTCGATATTCGCCATTCGATATTCTCTTCCCCACCGTTCCATCGTCCCTCCGTCCCCTAAGAGCTATGCGCTTTAAGCTATGAGTTGAGAGGCGTGAGTTGTTTCCCCTTCCGCGGCGACCCTTGACGCCCCGCCCGTGGTGGGCTATGACGCCCATAAACCCTGTTGGTAATGCAACGCGCGTAAAAAGGCTCAATTGAACGAAATAGCACCGCCAGGTGTCGCGGTTAAAACCGCTCCTACGGGGGAGTGGGATTGCGCCGGCCCTTTTTTTGTAGGAGCGGCTTTAGCCGCGATTATACTTGGCGCGGATGACGCTCGCACATCAGAGTTGTTTATTGATTTAAATGTCTTATCTTTGCGATCTTCGCGCCTTTGCGAGAGAAAATAATCCTTCAGAACCATTTTGAGCAACAGCCCGTAAACCGAATATTGACAAAGGAATGATGAATCATGAATGCGGACTCGACACACGGATTTCGTTTAATTCAAGAACAGCATATCGGGGAACTTCGAACCGAGGCATCCCTATTCCGTCACGAAAAGACGGGGGCGGAACTGCTGTCCCTGGTAAACGATGACGAAAACAAGGTTTTCGGCATCACCTTCCGAACCCCTCCCACGGATTCGACGGGCGTGGCCCATATCCTGGAGCATTCGGTGCTCTGCGGCTCCAGAAAATACCCCGTCAAGGAGCCTTTCGTGGAACTGCTGAAAGGGTCTCTCCAGACGTTTCTCAATGCCTTCACCTACCCGGACAAGACCTGCTACCCGGTAGCCAGCCAGAACCGCCGGGATTTTTACAACCTCATCGACGTGTATCTGGATGCCGTATTTTATCCGCGCCTCACGCCGCATGTGCTCCAGCAGGAAGGCTGGCACCATGAACTGGATGCCGAATCGTCGCCGCTCACCTTCAAAGGGGTCGTGTTCAACGAAATGAAAGGGGCCTATGCCTCCCCCGACAACCTCCTTTCCCGCTATTCTCTCCAGTCGCTTTTCCCGGAAACCCCCTACAGGCACGATTCCGGCGGCGATCCCGAAGCGATTCCGCAACTCACTTTTGAGCGGTTCATGGCATTTCACCGCACCTACTATCATCCGTCCAACGCCAAGGTCTTTTTCTACGGGGATGACGACCCGGAATCGCGCCTGAAACTGCTTGATGCCTACCTGGCCGAATTCGACGCCTTAACGGTGGCCTCGGACATTCCGCCACAGTCGCCCATTGCCGGCCCCCTGCACGTAAAAAAACCATTCATGGCCGGGGATGCGGCCGAACCCAAAGCCATGGTGACCCTGAACTGGCTGCTCCCCGAAACCCTGGATCTGGACGCCAACTTTTCCTTGCGTTTTCTCGAATACATCCTCCTGGGCATGCCCGCCTCGCCGCTCCGCAAGGCCCTCATCGACTCGGGCCTGGGAGAGGACCTTGCCGGAGGAGGTCTGGAAACGGAACTCCGGCAGATGTTTTTTTCAACGGGGCTCAAAGGCATCCGCACGGAGGATGCGCAACAGGTGGAGAATCTGACGCTGGACACCTTGGTCCGGCTTGCGCAAACGGGCATACATCCGCACACGGTGGAAGCGGCCGTCAACACCATTGAATTTCGCTTTCGGGAAAACAACGCCGGGCATTTTCCCCGGGGCCTGCTCCTCATGCTGCGGGCCCTTACCACGTGGCTTTACGGCGGCGATCCCATGTCCCTGCTGGCCTTTGAGGGCCCCCTTTCAAAAGTCAAACGCGCCGTGAAATCGGACAAGGGCTTTTTTCAGGACATGATCCGCCGGTCATTCTTGGACAACCCCCACCGGACCACCCTGGTGCTCGAACCGGACCCGGAACTTCAGGGCCGCGTCGAGGCCGGTGAAAAGGCCCGTTTAAGCGAGGCCAGGGCACGGATGGATTCGCGTGAACTGAAAGAAGTGATCGACAACACCCGGGAACTCAAACGGCTACAAGCGGCCCCCGATTCGGCCGAGGCCCTGGCCGCCATCCCCACGCTCAAACTGAGAGACCTGGACAAACAGAACAAGGTCCTGCCGCTCCTCTCGGCCCGGGAGGCCGGTGTCACGACGCTGTACCATGATGTTTTTACCAACGATATCGCGTACCTCGACGTGGGCTTCGATCTCCACGCCCTCAGGGGGGAACTTATCCCCTATGTCCCCCTGTTCGGCCGGGCCCTGGTGGAGATGGGAACGGAAACCGAGGATTTTGTTTCGCTCACCCAACGCATCAGCCGTCAGACCGGCGGCATCCGGCCTCAGACATTCACTTCGGCCGTCAAGGGTGCGGACAGGTGCGCAGCGTGGCTCTTCCTTCGCGGCAAGGCCGTGGCGAGCCGGGTTTCGGCGCTGACCCGAATCTTCCAGGATGTGCTGGGGGGCGTCCGGTTGGACAATCCGGAACGGTTCCGGCAGATGGTCATGGAAGAAAAGGCCCGGATGGAGGAGCGCCTGGTTCCCTCGGGTCACCAGATGGTGAACCTGCGCCTGCGCGCCCATTTCAACGAGGCCCACTGGTGCGCGGAGCAAATGGAGGGCATCGCCTACCTACTCTTTCTGAGACGGCTTGCCGACCGGGTCGAGGCCGACTGGCCCGCGGTACTGTCCGTGCTGGAGGAGATTCGCGGGGCCCTGATCAACCGGACAGCCGCGATCCTGAACCTGTCGCTGGACGAGGGCGGGTGGAAGCAGGCGATCCCCTGCCTTCAGGAAATCGCGGGCATGCTCCCCGAAAGGGGCCTTGACCGGGCGGCCTGGTCGCGGGCGGAACAGCCCTTTTTCGAGGGGATGACCATTCCGAGTCAAGTCAATTACGTGGGTAAGGCGGGCAATCTGTACGATCTGGGATACCGCTTCCACGGATCCGCACTGATCATCACCCGGTATCTTCGAAACGCCTGGCTTTGGGACAGGGTCCGGGTGCAGGGTGGGGCCTATGGCGCCTTTTGCCTCTTTGACAAGCTTTCAGGGGTCCTGTCCATGGTCTCCTACCGCGACCCGAACCTGTTCCCCACCCTGGAGGCCTTTGATGAGGCAGCCGGCTTCCTCATGGACCGGCCCGTGGGCGCGGCCGAACTGACAAAAAGCATCGTCGGGGCCATCGGCGATTTAGACGCCTACCTGCTGCCCGATGCCAAGGGGTACACATCCATGATTCGGTATCTCATTAACGACGCGGACGAGGATCGCCAGAAGATGCGGGATGAGATTTTGGGAACCACCGAGGCCGATTTCAAGGCCTTCGGCGAAATGCTTTCCCGCATCAAAGAAAAGGGTATCGTCAAGGTCCTGGGCTCCGCCCGGGCCATCAAGGATGCCAATGACGCCCGCAACGGCTGGCTGGATGTTTTGAAAGTGCTTTGATCACAACGCCGGAACAGTACTACGGTATTCGAAGGAACGAGCCGACGGAAAAGGTGTCAGGTGTCAGGGAAAACAAGGTGTCCCCGCTCAAGAACGGCGGGAAACCAACCCGTCATTCCCGCATGAATTTGGCGGGAATCCAGAGAACCAGCATGGGAGGCTTTGTATTTTGATTTGATATGATTGCTGGGTCCCCGCCAAATTCATGCGGGGACGACAAGAGGGGGCGCAGATCGGAGATCCTGCCGTTTTTTGGCGGGGGATGAAGGAAAAAGGACCTTCCGGGTTTTCAGATATTCCCTTAAATCTTTTTGCCCTTATCTTGGCGACCTTTGCGTTCTTTGCGAGAGAAAATCAACCTCCGCGCAACCTGTAACGTGTAACTCGCAACCCGCAAGGGACAACTAACGACCAGCGAAGCCAACCGCAACTTGCAACGCGCAACCCGCATCTTGCATCCCGTAACTCGCAACGCTTTACATTTTGTCCT
>JAFDKD010000445.1 GCA_019307165.1 Deltaproteobacteria bacterium
AGATTTATGGATGCGCTGCTGCGCAGCGCCACAACCAATTTTCAATTCTCAATGTCTTCGCGGTCCTGTAAGTGACTAAAGTGATCTAAAGTGACTAGAGTGCCTAAAGTTAAGGATTTTTTGACAATCAATATGATGGATGAGCGAAGCTCCTCCACCACTTTAGCTCACTCATAGCTCTAGCTCACTTCATGGTTTGCATTTCCGGTATGGCATAGCCGGAAAACTCTGACCCCCGCTGCACGGGGGTTTTGCAGATGGAATAAACAGGGCAGATTGTCAGGCGGCTGATCTATGACAGCAGGAATTCAAGTGGTTATAAACGGCGAAACGGAAAAGGTGCCCGGAGCCCTGTCCATCACCGGTCTGATCAGGCATTATAAGGAGGATGACGGTCACCTGATCGTTGAGCACAACGGGCGCTTCGTCTATCCCCGAAACTACGAAACCACACCGGTAGAAGACGGGGATGTCCTTGAGTTTATTAATCCCAATTTTGGAGGTTAGTGTCCATCCGGAAATGGCCCTTTTTCCGATGAAAGGAGTTCCGACAGATGAGCGACAAGACCGAAAAAAACCTGGCCTACGCTTTCGCGGCCGAATCAAAGGCGGCAGTTAGAAACGGGGCCTTCGCCAAAAAAGCCGATGCCGAGGGGTACGCCCAGATCGGTCGCCTGTTCCGCGCGGTATCCGAGGCGGAATCGGTTCATGCCCGCCGGTATCTGATGCTGATGCGTGGGAAGGTCAAGTCCACGGAGGAAAACCTGGAGACCGCTTTCAACAACGAAATCCGCGCCAACGTGGATGAATACCCCGCCCTGATAAAAGACGCCGCCGACGAGGGCAAGGAAAACGTCGTCAGGCTCTTGAGCCAGGCACGGGACGTGGAGGCCTTCCATTCGCAGCTTTACAAAAAGGCCATGAACGATATGCTGTCTGACCGCGAGACCGGATACTATGTATGCCAGGTATGCGGTTACATCGCCGAGGACGAAGCGCCCGAAAATTGTCCTGTCTGCGGGTCGGTCAAGGGGAAATTCAAACATGTCTGAGGATTTTTACCATATTCTCGGGGTTTCCAAAAACGCTTCCCAGGGTGATATTAAAAAGGCTTATCGCAAGCTCGCCCGAAAGCATCATCCCGATATCAACCCGGGAAACCGGGAGGCGGAGCAGAAGTTCAAAGAGATATCCCAGGCCTACGATGCCCTGGGAAATAAGGCGAAGCGTAAACTCTACGACGAATTCGGCGAGGAGGGGCTTCAGTCGAGTTTTGATGCTGAAAAGGCTCGGGAATACAAGCAGTGGGGCGCCTACCAGCAGCAAGCCCGTGCCGGGGCGGCGGGGGGATATGGGGGTTACGAGAGTTACGAAGATATCTTCGGAGATATTTTCGGTTTCGGCAGTGGAACCGGCGGGAGCTTCGGCCGGACTGCATCCGCCCGCGGCAGAGACATTGAGCACGAAATGAGCATCGACCTGATTTCGGCGCTCAAGGGATTTGAGACCGAAATTTCCATGCAGAAAATGAAGCCCTGCACCGTGTGCCAGGGCTCAGGCACCGATCCCGGGGCCGAGATATCAACATGCCGGGCCTGCGGCGGCTCCGGCAGAATCGACGTGGCCCAGGGTCCGATGCACTTCACCAAGCCATGCCCCCAGTGTCACGGTCACGGTCGGATCGGAAAGCCCTGTCCCCAATGCGGCGGGAGCGGTCGCACCGCGGGTTCGGAACGACTCAAGGTGGTTATCCCTCGGGGCGTAAAGGAAGGGTCGAAAGTCCGCTTGGCGGGCAAGGGTGAGCCGGGTGCCGGCGGCGGTTCCTCCGGGGACCTTTATCTCATTATCCGCCTGAAGCCGCACCCTTTCCTGGAAAGGCGGGGGGATAATCTCTATATGGAAGTCCCGGTGACCGTTGGAGAGGCCGTCGCAGGCGGGAGCGTCACCATTCCGGCCATAGACGGGCAGGTGAAGGTCAAGGTCCCGCGCGGCAGTCAGAGCGGCCAGACCTTGAAACTGAAGGGGAAAGGGGCTTTCAATCCCAAAAGCAAGCGGGCCGGGGACCTCATGGTGAAGCTGATCGTGAAGGTGCCCAAGTCGGAAGACCCCCAGCTGATCCGGGAGGCGGAAAAAATAGACGCGTTCTACGGCGCCGATATCCGAAAGGACTTGCGACTTTAGTTCGTTTCCATCCGGAAATGGCCCTTTTTCACTTCTTCGCTGCCCTGAATGTCTCGGCCAGATCATCCAGGATCGCGTCAAATTGGGCCCTCATGGCGATCATATTCTGCCGCATCCGGAGGATGATCTCCACACCCGGGAGGTTGACCTCCATCTCCTCCATCAGGATTTTCGCGATGCGGAGTTTTTCCATTTCATCGTGGGGAAACAGCTTTGTCGATGCGTTTTCACCGCACTCGGGACAGACAATGTCCTCTTCCTCCAGATCGCTCAAGAACGTTTCATTTACCTGGAAAATCTCCACAACTTCCGATAGGGTCCAGTAATCCTTGACCATTCGCTTTCACCTGTTCTTTTGAATATTCCGGAGGCACAATGACACGACGGGCCTTTGGGCGATTCCTGCGGTAATGCCGGTATCGTCCAGGTATATTACCACAAGATACGATATAGTCCAATGCAACCCGCAACCCGCAACCCGCAACCCGCAACGCGTGCCCATGACACTCGGCGCCAATTCTCAATATAAATCTGTCCCGATCGGTGCGCAGGGTTAGGGGAATATTGCCGTTTTGCGGGTAGTATGGTATTTGAAGCAAAAGTTCGGCTCATACCAAGATACAGGGAGGTGCGTTTGTCATGAAGGAACGGTACGCTAATCCATATGTGATGGGTGTCTGCCTCGGTCTCGTCCTGCTGTTTTCCTTTTACACCATGGGGCGGGGTGTGGGGTCGTCTTCCTCCTTTGCCCGGATCGGGGCAGCGGGCGTGGCCCTGGTCGCGCCTGATCACGCCCAGTCCAACACCTATTTTTCCAAATACCTTAAAGAGCAGAGGCCGCCCCTTATGAATTGGCTGATTTTTCTTACCTTGGGGGCGGGCCTCGGCGGGCTCTTTTCCGCGTTCATCTCGAACCGGGTCCGCGGCCAAGTCGCCCGGGGGCCGTCGATCGGGGTTTCCAGCCGCCTGTGGCTGGCCTTGTTCGGCGGCCTGCTGTCCGGCTTCGCCGCCCGTCTGGCAAGGGGATGTACCAGCGGGCAGGCCTTGACCGGGGCTTCCGAGTTGGCGTTCGGGAGCTGGATTTTCATGTTTGCCATTTTCGCGGGTGCTTACGCCACGGCCTACTTTTTAAGAAAGGAGTGGTTGTGATGGGACCCCTATACAAGTTGGGATGGTTCGATTTTTCATACAGTCTTCAACTGGCGGTACTCATCGGCTTTCTCTTCGGTTTTGTCCTGGAAAGGGCCGGGTTCGGAAGTCCTCGCAAGCTGACGGCCATATTTTACCTGAGGGACTTTGCGGTCATTAAAGTGATGTTTACCGCTATTGTGGTTTGTATGCTGGGCCTTTTATATTTTTCCGTTTTCGGCTGGATCGACCTTGCGAGGGTGTATCTGCTGCCTACCTATATCTGGCCCCAACTGGTCGGGGGATTGGTGCTGGGCGTTGGATTTGTCATGGGCGGATACTGTCCCACGACTTCCGTGGTGGCCACCGTCTCGGGAAAACTGGACGGACTGGTTTTCATTTTTGGGATGACCTTGGGATCCATTGTCTTCGCCTGGGTTTTCCCCCTTGTAGAAGGATTATATTCGGCGGGCGGCATGGGGGCCGTCAAGCTCGGCGAGGTCCTGGGCGTCAACTCCGGCCTGATTGCCTTTTTCGTGTGCCTTATGGCGGTAGGCGTCTATTGGTTTGTGGAAAAGGTCGAAAACCGTTTCGGCGATCCCGATAC
>JAFDKD010000048.1 GCA_019307165.1 Deltaproteobacteria bacterium
CTATTAAGCTACATGGGTTATTATAGTCGAGGCAAAATCGATAAGGCGTTTGAACTAAGCCAGGAAGCGGTCGATATCGCTGAAGAAAGTGGCGATATATTTTCGAAGACATTCGCCTATTCATGTCACGGGATCTCACTTTTTGGTAAAGGTTCATTTTGGGAAGCAATAAAGCTGCTCGAAAAAGGAAGAGAATTTAGTGAAAAACTGGATCAGTACTGGTGGAAATCCTGGTCCAATCATTTCCTGGGTGAAACCTACTTCGAACTTGGCCGGTACCAAAAAGCCAGAGATCATTTCGAGGTGCCCGCGTCATTTCTTGAACATCACGGCATTTGGCCATCAAGTAATATCGCGAGTAAAATTGCCTTGATGCGAGCCAAGATATTTAACAATGAAGAAGTCAAGCTGGAGAGCCTTTATGGATATCTTTCTTTAGGAAAAGCAAAGCAGTTTGAAGGCCAGATTCGGCGATATATGGCCGAGATCCTGATGAACAGGGATGGGGGGCGATTACCCGAGGCGGAAAACTGGATTGATGAGGCCCTTGATGCCGATCACAGAAATGGGCTGTTATTTGACCTTGGGCGGGACTATTCGGTTAAAGCTCAGATCCTGAGGCGAAAAGGAGAACGACCGGGAGCCGTGAATAATCTTAAAAAGGCAGTGGAAATATTCAAAGAATGCGGTGCGGACGGTTGGGTGGAGAAATATGAGAAGGAACTGGCCTCCCTTATATGACATGTGATTACCAGGCGAATTCCGGGGACACCATACCTAATTCGTGGTCAAACGCGACGAGACCGCCTATCCATTTAGGGAGGGATTTGCTAAACGGTCCATTTTTTCTCCCACAATAATTGGACAAATTTTTGATAAGGAACGATATAAATGCCGTCTTCCGTTTTTCTTATTCTTTTTTCAAGACAGACGACGATAAGCCATTTTACCTCCGGGAAATCTTTTTTGAAACTAAGAAGCCCACGTGTGTCCGAAGAGGTCACTTTGTGCTTTCCTTTTGCCTCAATGGCCGCACTGCCTTGCCCAAGAATAAAATCGACTTCTATACCGCTGGAAAGCCGCCAGTAAGAGAGTTCATAAAATAGGCCGCTATATCTCGAATGGACTGACAATTCATGAAACAGCCAGTTTTCAAATGCTTTTCCGAACAGTTCCGATCCTGGTTTGACGGCGCCACGCCTTGCCAGGTGGTTTACCACGCCGAGATCCCTGAAGTAGAATTTCGGGGCCTGGATCGTGCGCCGCTTTGGGCGCAACGTGAACGCCGGTAGGAAAGCACCCATCAAAGTGTCAATCAGTATGCCGTAATGGTCCCTTACCGTGGAGACCGAGATCCCTGTTTCCCGCGCAATGTTGGACATGTTCAAAATTTCAGTATCTCCGATGGCTGCCACCCTGAGAAAGTCGGAAAAAACCGGGAGGCGGCGCGTCAGACCCTCCTGTAAAATTTCTTCACGCAAGTAATCGTCCACATAGGCCTGAAGGACCCGTTCAGGATTTTCAGCCATGTAATGATCGGGAAGCGGACCGGCGTTGACAAAACGCTCGATTGAGAAATCATCGCCAAGCTCTTGGGACACAAGGCCGAGAAGCTCATAGCGAATGGCACGGCCGCCCAGCAGATTGGCACGCCCCTTTCTGACTTTTCTGGCACTGGACCCGCATAGCCCGAAAACGCGCTGCCATTCCTGGATCATATAATGGATTTCATCAAGCAGCACAGGCGCTTTTTGGATTTCATCAATCACAACCAATCGCTCTGGTGGAAGCGCTGCTACGTCTTCTCGCAAAAGGGACGGCTCCTTGGTGTATCGCATGAGTTCATCGGTCTTGAGGAGATCGATTCGGAGCGCATCGGGGTAGCATGACTTTAACAAAGTCGTTTTGCCCGTCTTACGAGGGCCCCAAAGGAAAAAGCTGTTAACCGGCTTATCCGGCAGACGCAGCGATCTCTTGTACATTTATTGTCTTCCCATCAAAATACATGTAATTACACGACGAGTATATGAATTAACATGTTCATTGGGGGTTGTCAAACAAAAAGCAGGCGAAATTGGGATTCGGAATAGTCAGCCGTGGGTTTCGGTTGGCTGTATTGCCAGACGATTTCTAATGTGACCGGATTAAACTCGATAATAAAGATGGGGGTATCAGAAAAATCCGCAAAATTCAGGTCGTTCGATAACATAGATGCCCGATTTTCACACTAAGAAAAAGGAAAGTTTTTCCGGTGCTCGATTCGCTCAGGTAAAATCTGAAGATACCCCCCTTGAAAACTCCGGGGGTATCTATCGTTCCCCTCGTTTCAAATGAAATAATGACTTGACATTGCTATGCTGCCTTTATAATGTTCATCTTTCCCGAGCAACTCCCGCCACAAAAATAGGGCACCTACCGTAATTTGTCGGGAATATCGACAGACGAATTTTTGATAGAAAAAGAATAAAAAAGCTTAATAGATGTTTTTACTGAAGCATTAAAGCCCTTAAGTCTTAAGGAATAAAAATGGAATTCTGGCGCGTTCCGCTGGATGCGGATGATATTCAGGTAACCAAAGGGATCGTGCATATCCTGGAGGATCGCTGCAAAGGTTGCGGGTACTGTATTGAATTTTGCCCGAAAAGGGTGCTGGAATTTTCCCCCCGGTTCAATCAGAAAGGATATCACCCGCCCCAAGTGAACAAACCCGACGACTGCGTCAACTGCCATTATTGCGAGATTATCTGCCCCGAATTTGCCATCTACTCCGTGGAGGACACCTCAGAGAAAGGGCAACAAAGAACCGAACTCGGAGATAGTTAGTGCCGATCTATACATGATATTTGGGTATTGGCATGTTTCCAATTCAAGGGACACTCACTATAAACACCTAGCCAAATTGGAATGCATATGGAACCTGAGGTTTTGACCGGTGAACATTTTATTGTAGGAGACGTGGCCTGTGCCGAGGGGGCGCTTGCCGCAGGGTGTAAGTTTTTTGCCGGCTACCCCATAACCCCGGCCACGGAGATTGCCGAACATATCTCGGGGCGCCTTCCCGGTGTGGGAGGGACCTTCATCCAGATGGAGGACGAGATCGCCGCCATGGCCGCGGTAGTGGGAGGGTCCTGCGCGGGCGTTAAAAGCATGACCGCCACTTCCGGACCCGGTTTCAGCCTGATGATGGAAAACATCGGGCTGGCCGTCATAACGGAAACCCCCTGCGTTCTGGTCAATGTGCAAAGGGCCGGACCCTCCACGGGCCTGCCCACTCAAGGGGCCCAGGGAGACATGATGCAGGCCCGGTGGGGATCCCACGGCGACTATGAGATCATTGCCCTTGCGCCGGCTTCGGCGCAGGAAGCCTTCTATCAGACCATCACGGCCTTTAATTTGAGTGAGACCTTTCGCGTTCCCGTGCTGGTCATGACCGATGAGATGATCGGTCACATGAGCGAACGGGTGATCATTCCCGAGGCCAGGGCCATCAAAACCGTGTCCAGAACCAGGGCTAGAGGCCGGAAGGACCGCTTCAGGCCGTTCGAGCCGGGCTCTGACGGCATCGCGCCCATGGCCGCGGCCGGGGATGGGTACAATATTCATGTCACGGGTCTGACCCACGACGAAAGAGGCTACCCCGCCATGACCGTGGAAGCCCAGGAATCCATGATGGCGCAATTGATTGGAAAAATCCGCAACAACCTGGATCGCATTATCATGACGGAGAGCTACCGCCTGGACGATGCGGAGATTGCCATTGTCTCCTACGGCGTGAGCGCCAGGACCAGTCTGGCCGCCGTGGACGAGGCGCGGGAACAGGGAATCAAGGTGGGCATGCTTAAACTGAACACGGTCTGGCCCTTCGCCGAAGAACAGGTTAGGGAACTGGCCAGGCAGGTGAAGTGTTTTGTAACGGTAGAAGTCAATCTGGGACAGATCCACCTTGAGGTGCAGCGTTGCGCCGGCGACAAGGCCCCGGCATTCCTGGTGGGCCATGCAGGCGGAGACATCATATCCCCGGAAACGGTGATCGAGGCGTTGCAGCAGATCGTTTAGGGCATTGATTCCATCAGCCTTAGATCCGGGCATTTTTCGTCAACCCCCTGGACAACGGGAGAAGACAATGAAATCCAAACCCCCGACCCATCCCCTGGACGGGCTCCTTCGTACCGACCGCATCCCGCACATCTGGTGCCCCGGATGCGGCATCGGGACCGCTTTCTCATCCACCCTGATCGCCATGAAATCGAGCGGCATCGACCTTCAACATACAACCATGGTCTCCGGCATCGGGTGTTCGGGCAGGGGGGCGGGATACGTCAATCTCGACTCGTACCACACCACACACGGCAGGGCCATCCCATTTGCCACGGGCATGAAGCTGGCCAATCCGGAATTGAATGTCGTGGTGTTCAGCGGCGACGGGGATCTCTTCGCCATCGGGGGCAATCACTTCATCCATGCGGCCCGGCGCAATGTCGAACTCACCGTGATCTGTGTCAATAATTTCAATTACGGCATGACCGGCGGCCAGGTGGCGGCCACCACGCCCATCGATGCCAAGACAACGACGACGCCCATGGGGAACCCGGACGCGCCTTTCAACCTGCCCTTGCTGGCCTACGCTTCCGGAGCGACCTATGTGGCCAGGTGGACGATTCTGCACACCCGTGACCTGACGGATTCCATAGAGGAAGCCCTGCTCAGGAGGGGATTTTCCTTTATCGAGGTGCTTGCGCCCTGCCCGATCAATTATGGCCGCCGCAACAAGGAAAAAGGCATTGATACCATGAGGCTGTTTCAGGAAAAGACCATCATCAAAAACGACGCGCACCCTGCCGAGTTGGATGTGGACTTCAGCAAGGGAGTGATTCTGGGCAATTTCATCGACAGGGAAAGGCCCACCTGCACCGACATGTACGACAAAACCTGCCGCCCCCAGGATCTGCTCGATGAGAAGGCGGCGTAACGTGCGTGGATCATGAGCAGGAGCGCGCACTGGAGCGGTATCTCATTTATATAAATACACAAGGGGGTATGGAATATCCAATATTCTCTTTTTTTGCAGCGAGGGCCTATGACGGCTAATAAATCAGAAATCAGCAAGAAAGAAATTATCTTCACGGGCTTCGGCGGACAGGGCATCGTGCTTGCCGGGAAGATCCTCGGTAAGGCGGCGGCTTTGGGAGATCGCAAGGAGAGCACGCTGGTGCAGTCTTACGGGCCCGAAGCGCGCGGAGGCGCGTGCAGCGCGCAGGTGATCATCTCCGACAGCGCCATCCATTACCCCAACGTGCGTAATCCGGACATTCTTGCGTGCATGTCCCAGGCCGGTTTTGAGAAATTCGTGGGACTCCTCCGAGACGATGGGATCTTGCTGACCGACCAGGACTTGGTGAATCCCAAAGCCCTTAAAAGGGATTTTTTCTCTATCCCGTCCACGCGTATGGCGGAAGAGTTGGGCAGAAAAATGATGGCCAACATCATCATGTTCGGATTCTTCACATCGATCACCGGCGCAGTTTCCACCGAAGCGGCGCAGAATGCCGTGACCAGTTCGGTGCCCAAAGGGACGGAAGAGATGAATTTAAATGCCTTTAACAAGGGCTATGACTACGGTCTGGCCGTGCTCAAAGGGAGGCAGAAGAAGGCAGAGGGAAGGACAGGGGTATAAACGTGACACGCCCGAAAGATCGTCTGCAAAAGGTCATTGTCATCGGTGCAACGCCGGCGGGAATCGCCGCCACCAATAAACTGGGGGAACTGGGCATTCCGGTCACCCTGGTGGATTCCGACCCCGACCTGAATGAAAAACTGTCCCGGCCGGAATGGAACCTCGGCTCGGGCGTCAGCCTCAACTATGCCCACAGGCCGGGTCTGATCCGTATTCTGCGGAATCAGAACATCCGCTGCATGTTGCCGGCTGAAGTAACCTCGATTAAGCACATGCCCCAGGGATTTCGCGTCCGTCTCGTGCGTGAGGTGACGTTTGTCGATCCCGAGCGGTGCACACTGTGCGGGCGATGCGTCGAAGTCTGCCCGGTGGCCACGCCGGACGGCCTGATACCCATCCAACACAGCAGCCGCATGGCCCTTCCCGGTCGACCTGTCATTGACAAGCGTCAGCAACCTCCGTGCCAGGCCGACTGTCCGTTGGGGGTAAATGCCCAGGCCTATGTGGCCCTTGCCCAGGCCGGACGGTTTCACGAAGCGCTCGAGGTGGTCCGGCGGGACAATGTGCTGCCCGGAATCTGCGGCAGGGTCTGCACCCATCCCTGCGAGGCCGCCTGCCGGAGAGGCGAGTTGGACGAACCGATTTCAATCAAGGATATAAAACGCTTTCTGGCCGATTACGAGCTTTCGCATCCCGGTCAGACGGAACCCCGACCGGGCATAGCCAGGATCGAAAAGGCGGCGGTGGTCGGATCGGGACCGGCCGGCCTTGCCGCCGCGGCTGACCTCGCCAGGCGGGGATATCAGGTAACCCTGTTCGAAAAGGAAGCCGAGGCCGGCGGATTGCTCAGATACGGCATCGGTCCGCACCGCCTGCCCAGGGATATTCTGGACAATGAAATCGACCGGATTCGAGACATGGGCGTTCAACTGGTCTGTTCCCACCCGGTGGACCTGCCGGACGGTCTCGAAGCCCTGAAAGAAAATTACGATGCCGTGATTCTGGCCCTGGGAACATGGCGCGACCGAGAGCTGGGCGCGCCGGGAGAGTCCCTGGAAGGGGTGGAAGGCTGCCTCTCTTTCCTGGGCCGCGTGTACCGCGGAGAAATTGACGAGTTGCGCGAAAACACGGCCGTTATCGGCGACGGAAACGCCGCATTCGACCTGGCGCGCATTCTCAAGCGGATGGGCGCGCAGGTGACCCTGTTGTCCTGGTTTCCCGAGGAACTGATTCCCGCCGACAAGGACGAGATGCGGGAGGCCGTTGAGGAAGGAATAAGTGTCAAAGACAGCCTGCAGGTGGTGGCATTTGAAGGCCGGGACGGCCGGCTGACCCATGTGCGCTGCAAACCGACCCGGCCGGGTGAGCCTGACGCCCAGGGAATCCCCTGGCCGAAGATCGTACCGGGAAGCAAGGCCTTCGACCTCTCGTTCGACCGGGTGTTTGTAGCCATAGGCCAGACGGGCGCGTTTGACGGCCAACCGCAAGTGGGCGCTTTGAAACTGACCCCGGGCGGCACTATTCAGACGGACGAGGACCATCGAACAGGCGTTGACGGCATCTACGCGGCGGGCGATACGGCAAGCGGCCCCACCACCGTCGTTGAATCCATGGCTTCGGGGCGTGCGGCGGCCCGCACGGTTCACCGGGACCTGAGCGGGGAGACTGAAACGGATGGATTGCCCTACCGGCCGTCGGACAGGGATTTTCCCGATATCCCCTCGGATATTCCTTCCCTGGCAAGGCCCACCATGCCGGAGCGGCAGCCTGCGGCCAGAATGGAAAATTTTTCAGAGGTGGCGTTGGGGCTCCGCCAAAGTCAGGTTGTCTCGGAGGGAGAACGATGCCTTCAATGCGGCATCTGCTCCGAATGCCTGCTTTGCGCCGAGGCCTGCAGCGACATCGGCGCTATCCGGCACGACGATAGGCCGCAGGAGGTGATCGAGCACGGAGGCGTGGTGATTATCGCGGACCCGTCCCTTGCGCCTCCGGTAAAAGGTGAAGACGTGATCCGCGCATACGGCCCCAAGGCGGCCAAATCGGACGCCTCCGCCATGATCACCCGGGGTTTTTCGGCCGCTGCCAAGGCCATGGTTCTCCTGGGTGAAACGTCGAATCGGCTCAAGGGGCACGGAGTCTCGTTTTCGCCGCCCGATCCCCAGCTTTCCCCGGAGACGCGTATCGGTGTCTTTGTCTGCCAGTGCAACAGCGCTTATGGATGGTCGGGCGATTTTGACGAATATGTCGGCGGGTTGACGGAACACCCGGATGTGGTCCACGCGGAAGTCATGCTTTCCGCATGCATACCCGAAGGCTCCGGACTCATTTTGAGGACGATTCGGGAAAAGGGCATTACACGGGTCGCCCTGGCCTCCTGTGTGTGCTGCCCGCTCGATTTTGTCTGCAGCGCATGCACAGAGCAACGGAGTCGACTGAAAGAAGCGTTGTTTACAGGCACGGGGATCAGCCGGGCCATGATCGAGACCTGCAACATGCGGGGTGAAGTTCTCCCCTTTCTGAAATCGGACGGGGCCATTGCCTTTCGTCGTTTTAAAGGCCTGATCGATCGATCCATCGAGCGGGCCAAGCGCATCCAACCGCTCCCCATGCCGGCGCGAACCTACAATTTCACCACCGCGGTCGTCGGGGAATCGGAATCGGCCATAACCAGCGCCCGTTATCTGGCACAGGCCGGGTTCGAGGTATTCATGTTCGGGACGCCCCGGCAACCGCTGTCGGACATTCAAATCCACCCCAACATCCATTGCTTCGAAAAATCGGCTGTCCGGGGCATCAGCGGGACCCTCGGTGATTTTCAGCTGTTTGTCGAATCCGACGGATTTTCACAAGTGCTTCAGGTGGGCGCCGTCATCATGGGGGAAAAATCCCGTCACCTGACACCCTACGTGCCCCAGGAAGGTCTGCCCAGCCGCATTGTCGCATCGGCTATGCAGGAGCGCGGCGTGCCCGGCATCCCCTTTCTTTATCCCGGCACCACCTCCATTTCCGGGCTGTTTCTGGCCAGTCCGCCCGGCATCCATGTATCCGAACGCAGAAAGGGCGCGGCGGCCGCCGTGCTCGCGGCGGCCGTCATGCCTCAAGGGCCACGGCCCAGCAGGGGATATACCGTAGTGGTGTCCAAAGACGTCTGCCGCGGCTGCGGCCGATGCATGGCGGTTTGCCCATACCAGGCGGTAACTTTCA
Organism: Deltaproteobacteria bacterium; assembly: GCA_019307165.1. Taxonomy (GTDB): domain Bacteria; phylum Desulfobacterota; class DSM-4660; order Desulfatiglandales; family Desulfatiglandaceae; genus JAFDKD01. Next base: position 8,879 of record JAFDKD010000048.1, read on the forward strand.
AGGAAAATGAGGTAGGCGGCTGGTATGCGGTGGTCGATGAGGCCTTGTGCAAGGGCTGCGGCAACTGTATTTCGGTGTGCCCGTCAAACGCGGCGGACAGCCCTTATCGGGACCAGGCCTTTTTAGAGGGAATACTGGAAGAGGTCCTCGTGCAGTGAGGAACCGGCTCGAACTTCCGTGGCCGCATAGGCGGATAACGCCGGCCCCGTTTCGCGGGATGTTTGACCGGCCCACAGGACCAGCCTTCGCTAAAGGGCAGCTTCGGCGCGGCAGGCCGGGTTTTTCAAACGGAATAGCATACGGATAGCTACTGATGACTGATTTTAAAATTGTTTTTTTTGTGTGCAACTGGGGCCCCCATGCGGCCTATCAAACCCTTCAGGATACGGAAGCCGATATCCCCGGGGAGGTGAGCATGGTCCGAATTCCATGCTCCGGGAGGATCAGCAAGGCACTCCTGTTCAAGCCCTTTGAAATGGGCGCCGACGGTGTGGCGCTCATCGGTTGTGAATCCGGGACGTGCCGTTACGGGTCGGGGACCCTTAATGCCCAAACCAATGTCGAGGATACCCGGGGAATACTGGAACTTCTGGGCCTCGGCGAAAATCGCCTCCGCTTCGCAACGTTCATGCCGGACGAGTCGGCCCCCCTGCTCAAGTTCATGACGGAATTCAGAGACGAAATCATGTCCCTGGGTAAAAGCCCGGTCACCCCTCCGGCCAAGACGCCGGCTTTCAGCGATATCCGGGATCAGGTCAAACAGGTGGTGGCCGCCCACGATGTCTACGCTTGTCAGGACTGCGGCAAGTGCTCCTCGGCCTGCCCGTTGACCCTTGTGGGCAAGCCCTTTTCCCCGCGGGCCATTGCCAACAGTATCATTGCCGGAGACATAGGGTCGGAACAGCTTCTGAAAGATGTCTGGTCCTGCCTCACCTGCGGACTGTGCTACGACCGATGCCCTTCGGCCGTAAACTTTCCCCAATTCATACGGGAAATTCGCATTCTGATGAAACAGGCAGGCTTTACCGGATTGGACGTTCACGGCGGTTTCCTTCAATCCCTCATGCGCACCATGGCGTCGGAAGACCTTAATATACGCCACTGGGACTGGCTCCCCGACGACATACGGCTGGACCCCCAAAGCAAACGCGTCTTTTTCGGGGGCTGCGCCCCCTATTTCGATCTCTTTTTCAGGAAGTACCTGGGCGTAAAGACCCGGAGCATCTTGGAAGACAGTCTCCGCCTGCTCAATTTCTTCGACATTTTCCCATCGGTGTTCGATGGCGAGCGCTGCTGCGGCCACGATGTTTTGTGGTCGGGGGACAGGGAAAACTACCTCAGACTGGCGAAACTGAACACCGAAGCCATGCATGACGCGGGCATCGAGGAGTTGATTACGGCCTGCCCCGAGTGTTACTGGACCTTTTCGCGCGATTACCCGGAGCAGGGCGTGGAGGTCAATTTCAAGGTCACGCATCTATACGACCTTCTGGAATCCGAGATCGACAAGGGTGCTGTGGGGTTCAAGAACCTGGACCGGAAAATCACCTTCCAGGATCCGTGCAGGCTCAGCCGGCTGCAGGATCGCTCGGGACTCCCGCGGAAGCTTATCAGCCGCCTGGATACGGCGGGCTTTACCGAAATGAAGGATTACGGCGCCAGCGGCATCTGCTGCGGGAACAGCGCGTGGATCGGGTGCGATTCCTTCAGCAAGGCCCTTCAGGTAAAGCGGCTGGGGCAGGCCCACGATACGGGCAGCGATCTGCTGGTAACGGCTTGCCCCAAGTGCCAGATTCACCTGCGGTGCGCCATGGAGGACCCCTTTCGGGGGGAGGAACTGGATATGGAGGTCGCGGACCTGACCAATGTGTTGGCTCGGACCATTCAATGGGAATAATGTCCATTCTGGACAGGTTTCAGGTGTCAGTGTTCAGGTGTCAGCGGGGCTTCCGGCCAGGGGGCGGCTAGTTTGATCGGAGAAGAAACGTTCCCTTGTCCCCATAAGCTTCCACCCAGCTTCCCCCTTTTTAAAGGGGGATCGAGGG
>JAFDKD010000446.1 GCA_019307165.1 Deltaproteobacteria bacterium
AAGTAACCCGGTATAGAAGCTCTTTTGAAAAGCTTTTGCCGTGAGATCCTCAGGTTGATACGAAAGAAACAGGGGGCTTTTACCGGCTTTGCCTATCCTCAAATTTGATCCACCACTATCCATTGACGCCGTCCCCAAAATAAAGACGCGGTCCCCAGGCTGAACCCAAAACTCGAAATATTTCCGATGCGCTGACTGCGCCTCTTTTGAACCAATGGGGAGTTCAATGAGATCATCTGGGATATCCAGAGGAGCAGTCACGTCCAGTTTGCGAAAAAAAGGTTTTTTCTCGCCTTTTTGATACTGCTGCCGGTCCACTTCTTTCATCTTTTTCATGCGGTCGCCAATGCCGGTATGTTGGCCGCTTTCGGATTTCAGGATTCGTTTATGGGGATATGAAATGACCTGCCCGCCCTGTGACGCAATCGGTATGCTGCCGGTTTCATCTTTCAGGATAAAGGGACAGCTTTGGGTCCCCGATGCCAGTTGATGTTCATACATCCCTGCCTGCTTTTTCCTCCTTCGGAGTTCGGAGGCCTCGTATCGGTACCAGATCGAGGGTGTTTGGGTATAAGGGGTCGAAAGCGGTTCCTGGCTTTCAACAACCCCCTCGACAAGGCATAACCCCGGTTGGATATCCCTTATGCGCGTCTGGGTAAGTCCCTTCGCCAGTTTTTGGTTGCGCATTTCCTGTTTTGCAAGACGTAATAAATACACGGCAACGGCTGCGAGTCCACAGCCGAAAAGAAGTGCGGGCGTGTTCATGTCATTCTCCTTTTTTCAGATAACGTTAAGTGGTTAAGAAATTGATTTGTTAAGTAGTTGTTCTCGTTTGTTTTTGTACCGGTTGCATTTATGCTATACGGGTTTGCTTTGAAAGATGTTCGATGTTCATTTATTTTAGTCCCTCCTGCGCAAAAACAACTTAGCGCTTATACCCTTAACGGGCCCCCTTTGACTTTAGAAGTTCGATGATGGTCTTCCGGTTCTCCTCCTCATAGGGCTGTTCACCTTTGCGTTTCGTTTTGGCCAGGCTCAGAGCGGTTTCCCCTTTTTTGTCCCTGGCATTCACGTCCGCTCCGTGGGCCAGGTAGAACTCGACCGGCTCCAGCCATGCCATCTTGGCAGCGAACATGAGGTGCGTGGAACCGCTTGTACTGGTCGGACAATTGATATCCGCACCCTTTGTGAGCAGAAATTCCAGCATTTCTTTTGCGCCCGGCTTGAACTTGCCGTTTTTTACCTTGTGCGTAATTTTATAAATGGACGTTTTTTCATTCACTTCCACGCCCGCTTCGACAAAGATCGGGATAACTTCATTCCAGTGCCCTGTATTACTTATGGCCTGAAACAGGGCGTCTTGACCTTTTCGGTTCCGGTAGGTCAGATCACCCCCCTGGGCGATGATCAATTTCACCATTTCTGCGCTACACTGTCTGGCCGCCTTTTGCAGGAGGGGCGCACCGTTTAGTGTGATGTTGGCATCCATTCCCATTTCAAAATAGGCCTTGACCGTTTTAATGTCATTTTTGAAAAAAGCCAGGGAGATCACCTTGGCATCCGCCTTGCTGAGAGCGGCGCCAAAGGTCTTCCCGGCCTTCTTGGTCGGGGGCTGCTTCTTTTTTATCGGTTGGGTCCGCACGATCTTTGGGGCCGGCGTCGGTTGCTCCATCCTGAACTTTACGCCGCCGGGCTTGTCGACCAGGACCTCAATGGTCCGGATGTTCTTTTCGGGTGAAAAAGTCCATGACTTTGATTTTCCGTTGCCGAGGCGTACCACTTCCTCGAACAGTTTGTCTTTGTAGTCCTGGCGGTAACCGATCAATTTCACTTCTGAATAGGCGCTGTCCTGGTTGTCTCCGGTCATTGAAATTTTTAACTCTCTTTTTGGATCGACCGGATACCCAATACCCTGGTTTTCAATAAGGTAGGCCTCCCGGACGGTGTCATCACGGTCGAAATCTTTCTTCTCGTTCATCACCACCGCATAGATCAAGCCCTGATCCACCCGGATGGAAACTTCCCAGGTCTTTTTCCCCTGTCCGAGAGACACTTCTCTCTTTTGGCCCCTTTTATCGAGGGTGTATTGCTTCGGGTGGGCCGCGTTTTCCGGGGTGTCTTTGCGAAAGGCGGTCAGTGTATAGGCCGATTGATCCGCAAGGTTTGTCAGCCTGATCTTACAGGGTCGCTCAGGGTCGACCTTGACCCGTATCTCACCCCCCTGAGTGATACGCCGCCCCCAGGGCGATGTCCCTTTTTCCATTCCGGATACTGATGGGAGGGATGCGGCCGCCTTTTTTTTCGGCGTTTCAGGTCTTTTCGCCCGCGCGTATCCCTCGGGAATGCGGAAAAGGCCGGGGTCCACAGGGCCTTCCTTGATGTTCCGAAGTTCTACCCGTGTATCTCCGATATTGGTCTTGACGTTGATGCTGCCCTCACCCCTCCCGCTCACGATGTGGATTTTGATGGGGAACTGAAGCTCCCTTGAATACCACACCTCGGCCAGTTTTGCCGATCCGTCGAAATACTCGTATTTGTCGCAGGCGTACCCGGCCAGGGTTTCGGCCCCGGCCGCCTTCTTCTCCACCGTCCTTTCCAGGGTTTCAACGGACTGGAAGGGATCCAGCATGTAGGCGCGAAACGTGAAATTTTTTGCCTCCTCGTAGGTTTTAGTTTTTGCATCCAGCAACAGGGTACGACCGGCCTTTCGATCCACGATAATGATCGGATTTCCCCCGCCCCGCTTGTCCTGAACGTGGAGGTCCATGCGGTATTGACCGTCTCCCACAAAAATTTTCCCCGTGGCATCCGTGTTGAACACCTGTTCGGATATGTCCGCCGTAAACCCGCCGCCCCAGGCCGGACAACACACAAATGTCGTCCCGAGCCACAAGAATGAACAAAACAGTCCTGTTATCCATATGTTACGTATCGCTAACCTGTTCATAGCAACCTCCCTTGTCTTTGATCCTCAATTTCCTTTTACTCCTTGTGACAGTTCTACCCTCCCGTACGACCTGTAAAGTAGGGCGGCTGGCCAAGCGTATTATGTTTCTCCTTGTTCCTCCGGTACTCCTTGACGCACATCACCCCCACCCCAAAAAAGATAATGCCGATCAAAAAAGCGAAAAGCGCCCCCCAACTGAAACCGGCCTTGAGGACAGCAACCTTGGGATCCTGGGGGTTGTAGTGCACCGTAACTTTTTTGCCGGATGGGTATTTGTCTACAACCTTTTTCGCCTTACTCCTTTTTCCGCCTGATTCCCCTCCGAATTCGATCCGGTTGCAGGTATAATGTTTCCCTTCGACCTGATACTGATACCGGATCTTGGGGGTATAGGTGGTACTGGTGTGATGGTTCGAGTCTCTATGAGAGCGTTTATCGATATAGGAAGAAATGACAGTTCCCTGGGTATCGGGCCAGGTCCGGCTCTCATAGGCGCGTTTCATTTCATACACACCCCATGCCAGCAGGAAAATGCCCCCTGCGAACATGGCCAGGGTAAGAATGCCCAGCCCCTTGTCGGATTTGGCCTTGGCCCCGGATAAAGCCGGGGGCCTTCCCGTTGAATCGATTGCAGACTCGTAGGCCGGTCCGGGTGCGGGTTCCTGGGGCGTAAACGAGGGAATGTCATTTTGTTGGACCGACTTCTTCTTTCTCAGATAACCTCGGAATATCTTAAACAGGAAAAATAGGACGATGAACACCAGTATGATCGAGATAAAGGCCGGGCCCGAAGCGGTGCCAGGCTCTAGGACCGATACATGGGGCGTTTTGGGATCGTAGTAGACTTTGACCCGTTTGCCTTTGTTGTAGCGAGTGACCAGACTTTCGGCTTTTCCTTTCTTGAGAAACGTTTGCCCCGCAAAGGAGACCCTCTCCCCGATGTGTTCGTAGCCCTCCACCGCATAGCG
>JAFDKD010000447.1 GCA_019307165.1 Deltaproteobacteria bacterium
ATTTACCAGGTAACCTGGCAGAAATATCTGAGCAGACTTCTGGGGAGCGACAGTGTGGCCACTGCAATCATACTGGCTACATTCCTGGGAGGCTTATCGTTGGGGTATTATCTGTGCGGGAAATTAACCACGAAAATTAAAAGACACTTTATGGGCTATGCGCTCTTGGAAGGCATCATCGGGGTGTGGTGCTTACTGTTCCCGCATCTCTTCAAAGGTGTAGATCTTTTGACCCAAAATTGGAGTTTTTCTCCGCCGCTTATAATCATCGGCCAGGGAATACTCTGTTCCGCCGTGCTCATGGGCGTGCCCACCGTCTGTATGGGTGGAACCATCCCCTTTCTGACCCGCGGCATATCAAAAAACATTCGAGAAGCGACCCGGGTCCATGCGCTGGTGTATGCTGTCAATACTACCGGAGCGTTCTTGGGGGCACTTTTGGCCGGGTTTTATCTGATTCCAAACCACGGCCTGCCGGCGACCATGGTCAAGACTTCATACCTGAACCTGGGCGCGTTTTTCTTTTTTCTGATCTTGCCGAAGTTCTTAGCCCGAGCCGAACACTCCGAAGAATCCAAAGAATATATCGAAGAAATGACGCCCGAAGTTTCTTCAGACGTGGGCAGGTTCCCCCCCGTCCTCTTGTATTCCATCGCCTTTCTGAGCGGTTTCTATGTCATGAGCTTGGAAAATGTCTTGATTCGGATCACCAACCTCTCTCTCGGGAGTTCCTCGTATTCCTTTTCCATCATCGTATCGGTTTTTATACTCTCCATCGCTGTGGGGAGCTTCGCCGTAGGCGGTCTTAAACAAATTTCAAGATGGCTGTTGTATGTCAATCAGATTTTTATATCGATATTTCTGCTGATAATTTTTACCACGCTGGATCGATGGCCCTACTGGGCCCATCTGATACGGATATCGTTTCAGTCGAATATTTCCGGTTTCTGGGGCTATTACATTTATGTGTTTTTAGGGCTGGCGTCTATTTTGATTCTACCCATAGGCCTTATGGGCGCCACCGTCCCGATAATCTTTCATGAATTGAAACGGGATTTGACCAGCACCGGCAAGCACTCGGGCATGCTCCTTTCGTGGAATACCGCCGGCAACCTTATGGGAAGCCTTATCGGCGGAATCGTTCTGTACTACCTTCTTAACAACCGGGGCGTATTTTTGACGGCAACGTTTTTAGCAGCCGTATCGGCGGGGCTGGTCGGGTGGCAGCTGTCTAAAAAATATGTCGTCCCAACCGCGGTCTTATTCGTCGTCATCGGCTTTATGGGATTGTCTTCCGATTTCTACCATCAAAAAAATTTCACCACCGGTACATTTCGCCTTCGGGAGCCTTTGCCATTTTCTTTCACCGATGCCGACCGTTTTTTTGAAAAAATTCATGAGGGATTCAAGTTGAAATATTACAATGATGGCCCCACCGCTACGGTAGCGGTGACGCAAGACATCCATACATTCCCGCTATTCGACAAAAAGTCCATGGCCTTGCTCGTCAACGGCAAATCCGACTCCTCCACCATTGGAGACATTTATACCATAAAACTCCTTGCCCACATCCCGGCCCTGCTGGCGGAAAAGAGAACCAACGTGATGGTGGTCGGCCTCGGAACCGGCGTCACCGCCGGTGAACTCACCCTCTACCCGGATGTTAAACGTATCGACGTTGCGGAAATTTCACCATCGGTGGTGGAGGCACTGCCTTTTTTTCATGGGTTCACTCACGATGTTCAAAAGGATCCAAGGGTCAACATACACCTTGGAGATGCGTTTCGCATTATCGGACGGAGTCAGAAAAAATGGGACATCGTCATTTCACCCAGGAATTTTACCGTCTGGTTAAAAACCATCTTACCGATACCGGCGTTTTGATGCAGTGGGTTCATACCATCGTCGCCAGTCCGGACATGATTGAAATGGTTCTTAACACCGTTCAGCAGGAATTTAAATACGCCCACATCTTTCTCGGCGGTTCGGATCTGCTGATACTGGCCTCGAACCAGCCCATATCCTGCCCAAATTTGTTGGCCGCCGAAGCAACGCTCCAAACCAATGTCCGCGTGAAACAATCCCTTCAGGAAATTAACGTGACATCACTGGCTTCCCTTCTCATCAAGGAACGCTGGACCACGTCATACATTTCCGACTATTATTCGGATTCGGGGGTTCAGACTCTGGATTTTCCCAAACTCCATTACCTGGCCGGCAAAGATTTCTTTTTTGGAAATAACTTGCCGTTGAAACACTTTTTAACCTCGGAAACCACTCCATACATCGACGAGTATCTGTTTTATAAGCAGTGTGAAAACTGGACCATTGCTCCGGATACCAAGGAGGCGTTTTATTCTCTGATTGAATCCACAAGATCCAGAATCGATTATGAAACCCTGCTGCCCATAACCAAAGCGTTGCTTCACAGAGCGTATTTGAGCAATCCTGAACTGTATCCGATGTCGAAAAACCTGCTTTCTGAATTCAGGGATGATTTGGTGGCCTTTATTGCAAAATATCCCGAAACCGAAAAAGAATGGGGAATCGTAGGACTTGAAGCCGCGTCGTTTCGGACCAAAGCCGAACCCCTTCTGGCCCACATCGACAACTTCAGAAACTGGATGGTTCCCTATCCGCTGGATGGAATTATAACGTTGCTTCAGAACGGAATTTTCCAGGGCAAGGATGCATATGAAAAGAATTGGTGCGCCCTTCAACTGGCGTTGCTTCTATCGAAAGAAAGAGTCGAACAGAGTCTGATCGATCAAATCCTTGATAAAACTGTCCGGGACAACCATGGCAAAATCATTTTAAAATCCGAAGATCAATATTTGTTGAAGGATATTGAACACAACGAAAAATAAGCCTTTATCCGGATGAAAACATGAGTCATTCTGTCGAAACCGTCGAACCGATACTGAGAACTACAAAAGGAATCCTGGATGTGAAGTGGCTGGACCGGGAGGCCAGGACCCAAGTCGCTGACATCGAGAATAAAGCCCATAGCGAGGTGCTTTCGGGAAGCGGGGGCTATTATAATGAAGGTGTCATAAACGTCCTTGATAGAGAGTGTGTTTGTGTGGTGCTGAACAATAATGCGTTCAGACACGCCACTGCGCCGTCCCTTTTCTGGGTTGCCGGCGGTGTCGTCATCGGGGAAGAGGTGACGGATCCGGAACGTTTGCGGGCGCTGGTCAAACAGGATAACGTCAAAACTCTCAAAAAAAACTTTGTGTTATATTATGACAGGATGAGATCGACTCGGGGCCAAGTCCCTGTCTTTGTCATTCGGGGGCTTCCTTTCCCTGAAATCGAAGGGGTCACAGGCGTCCGGGATGTTCTTTCGGCCTCTCCCATCGGTTCGGTGGACATCTGTCTCAAGGAGCGGTTTGGCTGGAGTACCGAAGCTCGAGATCTTGGCACCATCCTGATTGGATTTGATCGATCCTGAAGGCTTTTTTATTCTTGGAAAAGAATTTTCGGCGATACAATCGGCTTCAGATGGGGAAAGGAATCTTTTTGGTGAGGGATATGCAGCGCTTCAAGGAATTCATCTTTAAACCCTTCCAATGACGCCAGATCGACATATTCCACCATTCGCGCCACCCAGTCGGATTCGGCTCTTTTTTCTCTGTTCAACAGAGTGATAAGGGCACCGGTACCGGCGGCATTCCCCACGGAAACGATCTTTTCAGGATCACAGTCAGGGATCATTCCCATGATCAACGTCTTGACAGGATCGATGTGAAGCCCGAAACCACCGGCGATCTTGATCACATCGACGCGATCTGTTCCCCACTCCCGCATGAGCAGTTTGCACCCGGCATAAATGGCCGCCTTGGCAAGCTGGATATGACGAATATCCTTTTGGGTGATGCTGATATCCCTGCCGATAGTGGTTTCATCGGCCCATGCGATTACAAATTCCTTGAGCCGGTTCTCTGAATTGACCCGATAGCGGGACGATTTTTGCTTCTTTTTGAATGCACCGCTTTTGTTGATAATCCCTGTTCGGTAAAACTCGGCCAGTATGTCCATAATTCCCGAGCCGCAGATGCCGCAGGTTTTTAGCTCGCCGGCCTTTACATAATTAGACCAGGCGTCATCTCCCACCACCTTATATATTACCTCATGGGTTTCAGGATCGACGGTAATACGTTCGATGGCACCGGGTGCGGCACGCATTCCGTAGGTGATTTCGGCGCCTTCAAAAGCCGGACCTGTGGCGCAGGAAGTGGACAGAAGACGTTCTCTGTTTCCCAGAACCAGTTCGCCGTTGGTGCCGATGTCGATAATCAACTGAATCTGATCGCTTTTATACGGGGCTTCAGCGGTTAGAACGGCAACATTGTCGGCCCCCACAAATCCGGCCTCATTGGGAAGGATGTGGGCATAGGCCGAAGGGCAAATGTTGATGCCAAAATCTCTGGCCTTGATATTCAGGCTTTTCTGAACAACCGGCGGGAACGGTGAAAGTGCAACATGTCGGGGATCCAGCTGCAGCAAGATATGGTGCATGATGGTATTGCAGACGATAATGGCATCTTCAATATCTTCAGGAACCAGACATAAGAATTCGCCGTCTGTTTTTTCCCGCTGCTTTTGGGGGTCAGGGTAATCGGATGCTTCCGTGGTTTCGGTCCAATTATTATCCTCCGGCCATGTGGACCGCAACAGTGCTTTGATCATACTGTTGAGCGCTTCGCCCATGTCCATACTCATCTGGCGGAGGCCCTCTTTATTTTGCAGGTGGTAATTGATGCGAGAAATTACGTCCTCCCCGTACTTGACCTGGGGATTCATGATATATTGGGTGTCGAGGATTCGAGCGGAATTCAAATGCACCAAAGAAGCGACAACGGTGGTGGTTCCGATGTCCATGGCAATGCCGTAAGTGTCCGTCACGCTTCCGGGAAGGACACGAATGATTTCCCGGTCCATCCAGACACTGACGGTCACATGCCAATTCTGCTCCCGGAGCCGTATGGGGAGATGCCTTAACACATCGATATCGCAGGAGTACAAGTTGTCGATGTCGCAGCCGAGATCTTTTAGACTGTATTGCACGTTTAACGCACTCAAGATGCGTTCCAAATCCCCTCTGGCGTCACCCGCCGATGGCGGCTCCATGATTAAATCGTATTTTTTTACAACCGGATCGTAATCTACGGGGAGCAGGCGGGGGAGCTTGGAGACGATCTGTTTGGAAGCCCTGGACTCTTCCGGTACGAAAACCAGGGCGTCATCTTTGATTCCAGCACAGCAGGCCAGACGCAATCCTTCTTTTTTCTGCGTCGCGTTAATAAAATCGGCTTCTATTTTCCGCCACCGGGAAAGGTTTTTTTTGTGGGAAGTTACGCCATATTTTGGAAAGTGCCCCTCGGCAATCAGCACCTTGCATTTTCCGCATGACCCTTTCCCACCGCATAGCGATTCAATATTCTCTCCGAGCTCTCGAGCAGCATCGAGTACGTTCTTCCCTTTAGAAATCTTGCCTCGTTGCCCCGATGGCTGGAAAATAATGGTGGCCTTTTCCATGGTTTTTCATTCCGCTCCCTTGGCGGGCTTTATCCACTCTGTCGAGCTCTGTACCCTTTTATCCATTTCATACCGTAGGAATCCCTGGCCAGAATCAGATCCGCAGCTTGGAGACTGATGACTTCTTGAGTCTTCATGGGGTTGCATATGGGGCAGGACAATCCGACAAAT
>JAFDKD010000448.1 GCA_019307165.1 Deltaproteobacteria bacterium
CAATTACCAAGTCCTGTAAGTGACTAAAGTGATCTAAACTCTAGCTCACTTAATGGTCCGCATTACCGATATGGCATAGCCGGAAAACTGTGACTTGGCCCTTAGGACCAGCTTTTGCAGACGGAATAATCTCGAATCCCTTTTTCAGGAAAACCCCATGATCCTTGGCCTCGATGTGGGCGGCACCCAGACCGATGCCGTCCTCATAGAAAAAAACGCAATCGTCGCCGCCACCAAGACACCCACGGGAGACGACCTGCTTGAAACCCTGAGGGCGGCGCTCGACAAGATCCTGGCCGGATGCGGCCCGGAGCAAATCGAACGCATGTCGTTTTCAACCACCCTGGCCACCAATGCCATTGTTCAGGACCGTCTCGATCCCACGGGCATGATCGTATCCGCCGGCCCCGGCATGGACCCCGAGTGGTTTTCCGTGGGGCCGTCCTATCACGTGGTGAGCGGCTGCCTGGATCACCAGGGCTTTGAGGCGCAGCCCCTTGACGAGGCGTCGGTCAAGGCTGCCGCCGCCCGCATCCACGGGGACGGAATAGATACCCTGGGGGTGGTCGGCAAGTTCTCGGTCCGTAATCCCGCTCACGAACAGCAGATGGCAGAGTGGATCGGCGATCGGTTTTCCCACGTGGCCCTCGGGCACAGGACCTCCGGCACCCTCAATTTTCCCAGGCGCATTGTCACCACCTACCTGAACGCGGCGCTTTTTCACACCCATCAGCGGTTTTCGGGCGCACTCACGCAGATTCTGGATGAAAAGGACCTTTCCCCCGCCCGATTTCTGCTGAAGCCGGACGGCGGCACCGTGGGCCTCAATAAGAGCGTCCATTTCCCGGCCCGGACCGCCCAATCGGGTCCCGCCGCCAGTGTGATGGGGGCCCTGGCCCTGGACGGGTGCCCGGGGACCACGTTGGTGCTGGATATCGGCGGTACCACCACGGACATGGCCGTGGTCCCGGACGGTGTCCCGCTTCGCGCCCCTTACGGGATTCGCCTGGGGCCTTTTCGTACCCTGATCCGCTCCCTGTTGACCCGCTCAGTGGGTATAGGGGGCGACAGCGAAGTGCATATGAATTCGGAAGGCCGTCTCGGAATCGGCCCGTTGCGGCAGGGGCCGCCCAAGGCGTTCGGGGGACCCGCGCCCACGCCAACCGATGCCATGATCGCGCTGGGGCTCCTGGAAGCGGGCGACCGCAAGGCCGCCAGGGACGCCATGGAAGCCCTGGGCGCGTCCAAGGGCCGGGATGCCGCGGCAACCTCCGAACATGTCCTGACGCTCATGTCGGAGACCATTGCTTCATCGGCCGGCGCCTTTCTCCATTACATCAATTCCAGGCCCGTTTACACGATCCATGAAGCGCTCCGGGAAGAAAAAGTGGCGCCCGCCTCCGCGGTCATCATCGGCGGACCCGCGTCTCATCTGAAGACCTATATAAATAAGGCCCTCGGGCTGCCCTGCCGCGTTCCGCCCCATTTCGAGGTGGCCAATGCGGCGGGCGCGGCCCTGGCAAGGGTCACTGCGGAGCTTACCCTTCAGGCGGACACGGAAAGGGGCAGCGTCGTTATTCCCGAAGCCGGCATTGAGGACCGGATCGGCCGCCGCTTCAACATGGAGGAGGCCCTCACACTGCTGGAAGACCGGCTCAGGGAACAGGCGGCGGAGACCGGGGCGGACCCCGGTACCCTGGAGATGACCCTCACGGAAAAGCAGGTCTTCACCATGATCCGGGGATATTCGACGACAGGACAAAACATTCGCTTGAAGATGTGCGTCGCCCCGGGATTGATTCCTCAGTGGAAAGGGGGCGAACCATGATCCGCGCGCCGCGCCGAACCGGGCTGGTCTTTTTTCCGGCTTTTGACTGGGCCATCAGCCCCACCCATCCCGAACGGGAAGAGCGCCTGCTCTACACCCAGGACCAGATCATGGAAGAGGGGCTGCTCGACATTGACGGCATTGTTGAATACCGGGTCCGGCGTGCCGCATATGAAGACATCAAGCGCATCCACTTTTGCGTGCCCGACGAGGCCGCGGTCACCACCGAAAGCCACCTTATTGCGGCGGGCGGTTGCCTCGTGGCCGCCGATGCGGTCATGAAAGGCGAAGTGGAGAGCGCCTTTGCGCTGGTACGCCCGCCGGGGCATCACGCCATGACCGTGGTCCATGGCAACCGGGGTTTCTGCAACATCAACAACGAAGCCATCATGATCGAATACATCCGGGACACCTACGGGGTCAAAAAGGTGGCCATCGTGGATACGGACTGCCACCACGGCGACGGCACCCAGGAGATCTATTGGCACGACCCGGACACCCTGTTCATCTCCATCCACCAGGACGGGCGGACCCTCTATCCCGGCTCCGGTTTTCCGGACGAGGCCGGGGGGCCCAATGCCCTGGGCGCTACCGTGAACATCCCGCTGCCTCCACAGACGGGTGAGGAGGGATTTCACCAGGTGCTGGAGGAACTGATCATGCCGCTCCTGGAGCGCTTCGAACCGGAACTGATCGTCAACTCCGCGGGTCAGGACAACCACTTCAACGACCCCATTACCAACATGAACTTCTCCGCCCGGGGATACGCCGCCCTGAATGCCCGGCTCAAGCCGGACATCGCGGTCCTGGAAGGGGGATATGCCGTAGAAAACGCGCTTCCCTACGTGAACGTGGGCATCATCATGGCCATGGCCGGATTGGACACCGCAACCGTGAAAGAGCCCAATTACGATGCCGACTACCGGCCCCAGCCGGCTAAGATCACGAAGTACATCCACGATCTGGTGGGCCGGCTGCGGCCGATATTCGTGGAAGGCAGGCTCAAGCAAACGCCCTATCGCGACGGCGAGATCATTGAGCAGGACCGCAATATCTTCTATGACACGGACGGCATTCAGGAAAATCAGCACCAGCAGCTCCGGTATTGCGCGGACTGCGCCGGGGCCCTCTCCATCGCCTCCCGATCCAGCCTGGGCTCGAACGTCTTCGCGGCCCGCGTCCCGAGAAACGCCTGCCCCGCGTGCGAGCAGACCGCGCGTTCCTGGTTCGATGACGCCATGACCGGCGGCCGGTATCACCATGTCTACTTGCAGGACCGGGTCCGGAAAACCTACGAAGGGGCAAAGGGCATGGGGCATGGGGTCCGATAAGCCTGGCCCCGCTGTGGGTGTCAGGTCTCAACATTCAACACATTTAAAATCTCTTTCAATCTTTTTTTTAAGTTCTTCGCTCGGTCTATATATTCAAGCACCCTCTCAATTATAAGCCATTGTGAATAAATCCAATTCAATTTTTTCCGTTTGTATCATCTTTACTTCCAGTTGTCAAATGTTGAGACCTGACACCATTTACGTGAAGCACCCGTTGGCCAGGCCTAGGGAAGCTTGACACGGCACTTGGTATGATATATGATCATACTATTCATTGGAGGTGATGCCATGACAACAGCAAAGGTTGCCATCACGCTTGAAAGAAATCTGCTGAAAGAAGTGGATGCTTTGGTGAAAAGCCGCGTCTATCCGAGTCGCAGCAGGGCGATTCAGGAGGCCGTTGCCGACAAGCTGCGCAGAATCAAAGGGGATCGTCTGGCGCGGGAATGTGCGAGGCTGGATCGAGACACTGAGCAGGAATTGGCGGAGGAGGGCATGGATTGGGAGCTTGAGGAATGCCCAGAATACTGAGAGGGGACATCATCTGGGCCGACCTCAATCCTGTACGAGGCCATGAGCAGGCGGGTCTGCGGCCGGTGCTGATACTGAGCCAAGATGTTTTCAACGAGCGTTCCGGCACCGTCATCGGTGTAGCCCTGACCAGTCAGCCCCAGCGCGCCGGTTTCCCGCTGACGCTTGAGTTGGACCGTTCTACTTTACCGAAGCGCTCCTGGGTCAAGATCAGCC
>JAFDKD010000049.1 GCA_019307165.1 Deltaproteobacteria bacterium
CTCTGATCTCCGACTTCTGACCTCTGATCTCTGATTCCCAACTTCTGCCCTCCGACAACTAGGTATTGAAATTCTGGAAACCATGAGCAACACTTGGCGTCTTTTTAAGAATGTTTCACGTCCCGTCTCCACGGCCAAAGGTCTGGCCGTGGACGACGCCCTGCCCCGCTCCGTGGACCGGAACGGTTCGCCGCCCATCCTTCATCTTTACACCTTTGTCCCCTCGGTGATCGTGGGGAAATACCAGGACCTCAATGCGGCCCTCAAACTGGATCGGTGTCGGGCCAGGGGAATCGAGTTCAACCGCAGGAGCACCGGCGGGGGGACCGTGATCATGGGCCCGCGGATCGTGGCCTTGGGCCTGGGTATCAATGTGGATTATCCGGGCCTCAAGAGCGGTGTTGGTGGCGTGTTCGAATCCCTGAGCGGCGTCCTGATCCGCGCGTTGGAAAGCCTGGGCGTAGCGGCATATTTCCAGCCCAAGAATGACCTTGAGGCAGGTGGAAAGAAAATTGCAGGACTCTCGGCCGCCTCCGAGGCGGGCAAAAGCCTGCTTTTTCACACCAGCCTGCTGGTGGATTTCGATATTCCCCTGATGATGGACATCATGAACACGCCCCTCATCAAGGTCAGGGACAAGGGCTATAATTGCTTCAGCCAGCGCATGACCACGGTGCGGGAGGAACTGGGGCGGGACGTGTCCGTGGATGACACGATGTCGGCCGTTGAGACGGCGTTCAAAGCGGAGTTCGGCATCCGTTTCGAGAAAGATCAACCGGATGCGTGGGAGGAAAAGACCGTTCAAAGGCTCATAGACGAGCGGTACACGCGGGAGGAATGGATCTTTTCCCACAAGCACCCCAGGGCCAGAATGGGGGTTGGACGGCTCAAGAGCAGGGCCGGTCTCCTGGAAGTATTTCTCTCGCTTTCGGGCGGTTCCATAGAGAACGTGCTCATTACCGGCGATTTTTTTTCAACCACCGAGGACGTCCACCGGCTGGAGAACGCCCTCAAATGGACGTCTTGCCGCAGGGAAAGCATTGAAAAACACCTTGAAGAGGTATGGCGGAAGGATATGATTTACGGCCTGGACGTGCCCACGCTGGCGGATGCCATATTGGAGGCGAAGAAAAACCAAACGCGCCTATAATTTTTTCGCTTGCCGGAACACACCGGCAGGCGAAAAAATTATCAGGAGACATGAAATACCTTTTTAGACAGGATAACAGGATTTAAAGAGATGGGCCAGGAGACCTCTGCTCGGGTAGATCCAATGATGAGTCATTGGGTTGGTATGGACAGTGCAGGAATATAAAAACAATCTCCCTAAAGAGATCGGTGAAACCTCGCGGAGCGAGGCCGGTGCACACACTGGTATGGAGCAAAACACGTAAGACAGTTGGACCGTAGGACTGTCCGACCGTCCTTGCCGTTTCACTGTACTACTGTCCCACCGTCTCACTGTCTAACCGTTATCTGACTTCCGGCCTCTGATCTCTCGGCTCTGGTCTCTAGACTCTAGACTTTCGTCTCTTATCTTCCGTGTTATCCGTGATATCCGTGTAATCCGTGGTTAAAATATTTTTCGATTTTCTTAAGTCTCTGTGGTGATTTTTTTAAAGTAAAAAACGTATCGATTGCTGATGTCTAAACACCCCAAAATTGAAAGTCCCGAATACGCCAAAATCAGCCACGCCACGGCCATATCCCTCGGCCTGGCAAGGGGAAGGATGTACCGCGGCGCGGTCAACCGCTGCGTCAACCTCCTGGTCCACTACCCGGAAGGCTGCTCAGCCAACTGCGCTTACTGCGGGCTCGCCAAAAAACGCCCGGGCGCCTATGAGGAAAAGAGCTTTATTCATGTGGGATGGCCGGTGCTCTCCATGGACCGGATCATCCAGGCCATCCGCGAGGCCCCTGCGTACGTGGGCCGGACCTGCATTTCCATGATCACCAACGGCAAGTGCCGGGGGGCCACGCTGGATATGACCCGTCGGCTCACATCCGAAACCGCCCTGCCCGTCTCGCTGCTCGTTGCGCCGACCGTCATGAAAAAACATGATCCGGCAGACATGAAGGCTGCCGGCGCCGATAAAATCGGCGTGGCCCTGGACCTGGCAACCCCCGATCTATTCGATCAATACCGCGGCAGCGGCGTTTCCGGACCCCACAGATGGGACACGTACGTGGAAACGATCGTCCGCGCCATGGACATTTTCGGGCCGCGAAACGTGGGAGCCCATCTCATGGTGGGCATGGGAGAAACCGAAGAGCAGATGGCGCGGGTGATGGACCGCCTGTTCAAGATGGGCGCGGTCAGCCACCTGTTCTCTTTCTTCGCGGAAGAAAATTCCCGCTTGGCGGACCGACCCCAGCCCCCGTGGCCGAGCTATCTGCGGGTGCAGCTGGCGCGTTATCTGCTGGAGGAAGAACTGAGCGTGATCGAAAACATGGCCTTTGATCCCCAAGGGCGCATTGTCGATTTCGGGGTCAGCCCCGAGGCGCTCGACGGTGTCGTCGGCATGGGGGTCCCCTTCATGACCACCGGCTGTCTTGGGCTGGACGGAGAGGTGGCCTGCAACCGCCCGTTCGGAAACTGCCTGCCCGACGTAAAGCAATGGAATTACCCCTACGGCCCAAATACCGAAGAACTTGATCTTATACGAAAAAGCCTTCTGGAATGAACGCTCTCGTCCCCCGCCGCAGCAAAGAGCATGGATATCTGTCCAGAAACCAACTCATCTCACAACATGCACGCCCGTTCTCGAAAAAAAACTCGGTTTTGATATCTCTCACAGAGTCTCAGAGATCACAGAGTAGAAAACTATCTGATTTAATTAAGGGATCGGGAAACCTCGCGGAGCGAGGCCACTGCGAGCACTGGTATGGATGAGGATGCATGAATTGAAAAAATTGACCCGTCCATTTTTTGAATCATGCATCCTCATCTCATTTCACCGATCCATACAACCGGCAATGCTTTTTCCCCTATTTACGCGGGTTTCTCTATCCTGTTTATCCTGTTGATCCTGTCTAATATTTTTTGCGGCTTTATTGTTATCGGCAGCACCGCAACAATTTCATTCTTGATGCCGAATTTCCCATTTTTGGTCTTTTACTCTAGACTCTTATCTCTAGTCTCTCGTCTCTCACATCTTCCGTGTAATCCGTGCTTAATATTTTTTTCGTGTATTTTGTGTGTTTCGTGGTCAAGATATTCTGCTTTGCGCCAGGAGCATAGAGCAGGGAGTAAAACCCGTAAGACAGTTGGACCGTAGGACTGTCCCTACCGCCCCACCGTCCGACTGATCTCCGTCCTCTGTCTTCTATCTTTTACCTTTTATCCATATATCCAATTTTCAATGTTCAATCTTCAATATTCAATGCCCTACGGTTCCAGCCGCCCTTCCCGCATGGCCTCGATGAAGTCGCCGCAGTATTCGTCTTTTCCAAGGAGCGTTTCCGCGGTAATGACATTGGTCATCATCTTTTTGTCCAAGGGGTCGATGATGGCGGAATCGAGGCCGTGGGCCATGGCAAGGACCATAAAGGTGCGGTTGACCAGAAAACGTTCGGGCAGGCCGTAAGACACGTTGCTGAGCCCGCACGTGATATGGACGCCGCTCAGCTGCGTCATGATGGCGCTGATGGAACCCAGGGCCATGTTGGCGTTTTCCGTGCCCACGCTCAAGGGCTGAATGAGGGGGTCCAGGAAGATGCCTTCCCGTTTAAGGCCGAGTTTTTCGAGCTTTTCCACCAGCGCGGTGGCGTTTTCGACAATCCGCGGGGTGTTGTTGGGGATGCCGTCATTGTCCATGCACAGGGCAACGATATCCGCCTTGTCCCCTTCGATGATGGGGGCTACTTCTTCGAATCGTTCCTTCTCCAGGGTAATGGAATTGACCAAGGGCCTTTTGTCGACGTTTTTCAGGCCGGCCGCCAGCACACCGGCGCTGGGGCTGTCCAGGCTGATGGGAATGGAGATCACTTCCTGAACCACTTCCAGCAGCCACAGGAAGTCGTCGTATTCCGATTTCAGTCGCGAACCGCAGTTGACATCGATGTAGGAGGCGCCCGCCGCTTCCTGTTTGGCGGCCTCGTCCTGGAAAAATTTCTTGTCGCGCCGGTCCATGGCCTCGTTGATGGCCTTGCGGCTGGTGTTGATTCTTTCTCCGATAACGATCATGATGGTCACCTCGTGTTGTTGGTTATATGAGTTATGAGTGACTAGAGTTATGAGTTTTAACAGTTATAAGTTGTCCCGTCTTCCCTGCTTCGCAGTTTTGCCGGGACACGCCCAGGGACGGCGTGATCTCCGTTACACTAGGGTTCAGCGTTCCGGGTTGCGTGTTTCCAGTTGCAAGTTGCGCGTTTCTAATTGTGGGTGGCCTCGTGTCTCGTTCTTGTCTTGTATTCTTTCGACATTCCTTGTTCGATATTCGTTATTCGATATTCTCTGTATTCCGCCCTCCGCCTTCTACCTTCAACCTCCAACCAAACTACCTAACTACCTGCAAACGAAGACAGCCCTCAGCCGCCCCGGGGCCGTTTGAGGCTCCCAGCGGATGAGGGCTGCCGGTTTTTCGTGCAACGGGCGGACGCCCGTGCCGGATGCCTCCCGGTTGTCAATATCCGCCGGAGGCGGCTCGGCGTCTGCCGTCAAGCACCGCGGCCGTCATCAGCCGTAGATGCTGGTCAGTTGGTCGATGCAGTGAGCCGCGTCAACCGAGTAGAAGTCGGCCCCGATCTCGTCGGCGTACTCCTGGGTCACCGGCGCGCCGCCGACCCAGATCTTGCATTTGTCTCTCAGTCCCGCTTCCTCGATGGAGTCGATGATCACCTTCATCTGAGGGATGGTGGTCGTGAGAAGGGCGGATATGCCGATGCACGCCACACCTTTTTCCACCTGCTCCACGAAGATGCCGGGGTCCAGGTCGACGCCCAGGTTGACCACCTCGTACCCGACGCTCTCCAGCATCATGGCCACCAGGTTTTTGCCGATATCGTGCAGGTCGCCTTTGACCGTGCCGACGGCGTACTGCGCTTTGGGTTTCAAGTCCTCGCCCGCCAGGTGGGGCCTGATGACATCCATGCCCAGCTGCATGGTCTTTGCGGACCGGAGCACCTCGGGCACGAAGATTTGGCCCTCTTTCCATTTCCTGGTAACCACGTCCATGCCCTTGACCAGCGCATCGTTCAGGATCTGGCCGGCATCGATCCCGGCGTCCATAGCGCCTTGGACCAGGTCTTGGATGTCTTTAAGCTTACCTTTGAATACCGCGTCGACGACTTCCGTCAAATCAGCCATTTATTCCTTCCTCCTTAAAAATATTAAAAAAGACTTTTATCCATGAATCCCGCCGCCGCTACGTCAACGACGACTCAACCCGGAATTCCCGGCTTCGCCTACTGCACGAAGTTGGGGAACTTGGCCCGGATGGCCTTGACGATCTCTTCGTCCACGGGAATGGGTTTGTGGTTTTCGATGGCGTCCAGGGCGATGTCATGGCTCCGGGCAAACGTATCCTTTGAGCCTGCGGCCTCCCAGTTCTCGCGCTGCTGCCGATCCGCTACAACGGGTGAAAAGTGTTCGTCCCGCATGTACTCGAAGGTATGGTCTTCCTGGATGAAGTTGCCTCCGGGTCCGACGGCGGCCGTTACATCCACCGCCAGGGTTTCCGGGGTAACGCGCACGCCTTGCAGGACGCGCATGATTTCGCCGATGATTTCGTTGTCGATGACGTATTTCTCGTAGGAAGCGGTCATGCAGAACTCCAGCAGACCCAGGGCGTCATGGATGAAATTGCCGCCCGCCATGCCCACCAGCAGGTTGGTGATGGCCCCTTCGAACCCTGCCTGAGCATCCACGATCTTGGAATCGGACTGACCGGCGGTCCCGTAAAAAGGCAGGCCATAGAACTGGGCCATCTGTGCGGCGCAAGAATTGATCAGGCCTTCTTCCACCGACCCTGACGCATAGCCCATGGTCCGCAGGTCCGTAGACGTGGACGTGCAGGCCATCAAGATCGGGGTCCCCCGATTGACGAGTTGAGCCAGGCACAATCCCGCAAGGGTTTCGGCGCACAGGTTGGCCACGTTGCCGGCGATGGTCACGGGGCCGGTAGCGCCCGTCAGCGGTTCGGCCGGAATGGAAAGGGGCAGACCGGATTCGGCGCACGTCATCAGGAGGTCGCCGTAAACCTGGTCGATTTCCAGGGGGCTGATGACGCAGGTGATAAACGAGACAAAAGGCTCTCTTTGGAGCTTTTCGAGGCCGCCCGCGATCATCGATGCCATTTCCACGACCTGTCGGGTGCCTTCCACCGTGTACACGCCGCCCTGAACATGCTTATTGGTGTTGTTGATGGCGGCGAAAAATCGGTTGATATCCACCTGATCGATGGGCAGGTCGTTGGGGTAAACGGGAATGACCTGGAAGTGTGCGTTGTCCAGGTAGTCCAGGAGCCTGGACACCTGCTGTACGTCCTGGAGCGTGGAGAGCCGCTTTTCACCGGTGTCCAGGTCCAGGATGTTGAGGGCGGTGCCGCCGCTGCCGAAATGGACCCGCTTGCCTCCCACCATAATGTCGTAATCGGGGTTTCCGCGGCCGTGCAGGATGAGTTCCGAAGGGGCCGCGTCGATGCAGTCTTCAAGAAAGCCCTGCGGCATGAAGATCAGTTGCTTCTCGTCGTCTGCCTTAAGACCTTGGTCCTTGAAGAGCTTGAAGGCCCTTTTGTTGGCCACCATGATGCCCACTTCGGACATCAGCCTTACGATCGCCTCGTGCATGGACAAGATGTCCGAATCGGTCAGCGGGCGATACATTCCCCCATCGAGTCCCCCAAGTTTGCCTCTCTTGAACATGGTTTGGTAGCTCCTTGTGTTTTAGTTTGGTTTAGGTGAATCGCCTGAAAATTCTACGGAAATCTAATGAATAATTGGTTGCATGTCAAGAATAAAAGGAAAAAAAATTTCATCTCAGTAAAAAATCCGCGGAGCGGCATTAGGTTGGAGGTTGGAGGTTGGAGGCGGAAAAGCGTCTGTTAATCGGCCCATTTTCTTTTTCCATGCAATGAGGCGATCCATATGGTCTTTTGCCTCCAACCTCCAACCTCAAACCTCCAACTCCTCCCCCTCCAACTACCCCAACGCCTGCCGGATTTTCTCAAAGTTGTCCAAAAGTCCCCCCAAATCCTTCACCGGAACATCCATGCCCACGTGCCCCAGAATACCGTAGCCTTCGGCCTCTTCGTCCACCTCTTCTGCAGACACGTCCGTGATCAGGATGATCGATGTCATGGGGGAGGTCATGACCACCTCCTTCAGGGTTTCGAAAGGGGATCCGCTCCCCTCCACCCGGCCCACCAGGGCAATCGGGACCGGGGAAGCCTTGAGCAGGTCCACCAGGCCCTGCAAGGTGGTGGTCGCCGCGACCCCATAAGACCGGTCATTGAGCTGCGCCGCTGCCGTCCGCGCAACTTCCGGGTCCTTTTCCGCCAAAACGGCCGTCGTCTGTTTTTTCTGTTCCATTATAATACGCTCCTTATATTATGATAAATGTTGGTCTGTTTTTTGCGACAAAAGAGTCGTATCACATTTGCGGGCGGGAGGGAAAACCCGAAATTGTGCTGCAAAAGGGGCGGGCTCCGCGGAATTCATGAAAATTCGCGGCAAGTGTCGGGCTGAGTCGGTCGGGAGCTTAATTTTTCGATAGGGCAGGCAACCGGTATTCCCGCGGTTACCAATTCATTCAACAATACGACGCTCAACGAGCCTGTACACGTCCTTTCGGTGAATAATGGCGAAAACATGAACTGCCGACTCCCGGATGCGGAAAACAACCCGGTAATCGCCAACCCTCATTTTCCAGTGTCCCTTCAGTGTCCTCTGCAGGGGTTTGCCGTATCGGTCGGGTGCCTGAATCAGTCTTTGCTCAATAGCATTCTTGATTCTTGATCTTGCGCGTGCGTCCAATTTTGGTAAATCGGATTTCTTGACTTCGGGATGATACCTGATCGCGAACATCAGGACCAGACATCTTCATGGGAAAGCGAATCGGAATCCTTCCAGGTGGCGGCACGCTGGTCTGCGATGTGTCCCAGGAGAATATCTTCCTGCGTCTCAAGCGCCTGTTTAAGCAGGTCACGCACTTTCGTGGACAGGGATACACCGTCTTTTTCAGCCAGCATCCGGACGTGGCGGTACAGCGTTTCTTCAACAACGATATTGAGTCGCGGGTTCTTGGCGGGCATTTCGTAACCTCCAATATGTGATAAAGTGTACCAAAAGTGCGTCACCGTGTCAACAGTGGATCAGGGGATGCGATATGCATTTGACAAGAAGTTCGATATGAGGTATACCTAAAAGTAAAAAATGGTATACCTTCGGAGGTGATATCGTTGTCTAAAGTGACGGCAAAATATCAGATCACCATACCTGTTCGTGTGAGAAAGGAACTGGGGATTGTGCCGGGAACGGAAGTGGAGATAGCGAAAGACGGGAGAAAATATGTCCTTATTGTTGACCCCATTGAAACGCTCAGAAGAAAATGGCGAGGAAAATTCAAGGGGCGCGCCACGACAATGGAATATTTAGATGAAATGCGAGGTGAGGTGGATTGAGAATCTGCATTGATACGACGATTCTCCTTGATATTCTGAAAGATGAATTTAGGTCTTTTCAGGAGAAGTTGTATACAGCGCTCGCCAGGAAGGAAGACCTGATTGCTCCCCCCGTTGTGTATGCGGAACTTGTGCCTCAATTTGAAGGAGACACACGGCAATTAGACATTTTTTTGGACGAGCACAGAATTGCCATAGAACCGCTGGGCCTGGATTCCGTAACTGTTGCAGCAAAGGCTTGGATGAAGTATTTGAAGCGCAAATCGAAAAGAAAATGTCCCGAATGCGGGCATAAGTTGAATTTCAAAGAACATTTCTTGTCTGATTTTTTTATCGGAGGATTCGCGTTGGCGAAGTGCGACGCCATTCTTACCAGAGACCGAGGCATATATGCCAAGTATTTCGCTCAGGTGGTCGATTACGAAGGTTGCCTGGGGATATCAAGCCGTTGATGGCTGGAACAAGGATGATGGTGGGCTAAGAGATAAGGTGCCCGGCGCAGCCCTGAATAATGCAAAGTTTTCCAATCGCCCGTCCGCGAAGCGGGCCACGTAAAATTCGCGGCGTCAGCCGCGAATTTTATAGCTTGACAATCAACCAATCTGTAATAGAATTCCAAGATCACGTATCGGGACGTAGCGCAGCCTGGAAGCGCACCTGAATGGGGTTCAGGGGGTCCGGGGTTCAAATCCCCGCGTCCCGACCATAAAAGCTAATAAAAAGAGCAGGTTAGGCATCAGCTAATCTGCTCTTTTTTTGTGGTTTTTGCTGTTTGTGTAACCTATGTGTAACCCACATGTCACTCAACCATCCTAAGCACCAGCTAAGTCCTTGATATTACAAGTCCTGCATCCCAAGAAAAAAGATTGTAAAAATATTGTAAAAATAGAAAAATAATGTTATTTTAAGTTATTTATCGAGGATGAACGAAAGCGCACCTGTTACGTTTTCAGGTGTCGCTTCTGAACAATAGTGGCATAAGTCGTATGTTGGGGGAGTACTATAAAAGGCGAGGATTGCCATGTGTAATCCTCGCCTCTTCTCGATAGCCGGACTATCTAAATTGGGTATTTGATTCCTGCTGCGTTTACCAAATCTATCCTGTTATTTCTCAGTGATTTCAAGCGTGTGAGGTACTGGCACGTAATCACATGTCAACCGGTATCATAACGACATACAACATCTGGTAGTCCGTCCCAAATTGACACCGGGCCACCCTTCAATTATACCCAGCCCAACCGGCCAAGATTGACTGACTAGCCATAAAGTGATATCCTATCGAACAAATTATTTAGGAGAAAAGAGGATGAAACATATTTGTCGGATAAACGTTTTGATCATAGGGGTCGTTTTGGGACTCACATTGACGATTGGCATTGTCAACGCACAAGTCTGTGGCACCCCCAGCAACATCTCCAATAATGACGGAAATGATGATAGAGAGCACCAGATTTACGGGGACTACGTCGTGTGGGAGGGCAATGATGGAAACGACCTTGAGATCTACCTGTACAGGATCAGCACATCGACCCTAATCGGCAACATCTCCAATAATGACGGATATGATGATCGTTATCCCCAGATTTATGGAGACTACGTGGTATTTCGTTACTATGATGGAAACGATGCAGAGATATACCTCTACCAAATCAGCACCGCGACCCTAATCGGCAACATCTCCAATAATGACGGAAATTCAGATAGCAGTCCCCAAATCTATGGGGACTACGTGGTATGGTATGGCAATGATGGAAACGATGCAGAGATATACCTTTACCAAATCAGCACATCGACCCTAATCGGCAACATTTCCAATAATGACGGAAATGATGATTACTATCCCCAGATTTACGGGGACTACGTGGTATGGTATGGCAATGATGGAAACGATGATGAGATATACCTCTACCAAATCAGCACATCGACCCTAATCGGCAACATCTCCAATAATGACGGAAATGATGATCGACGTCCCCAAATCTACGGGGACTACGTAGTATGGTATGGCGATGATGGAAACGATGATGAAATCTACCTTTACAGGATCAGCACCGCGACCTTCATCGGCAACATCTCCAATAATGACGGAAATGATGATCGATATCCTCAAATCTACGGGGACTACGTGGTATGGTATGGCAATGATGGAAACGATGATGAGATCTACCTTTACAGGATCAGCACAGCGACCCCCATCGGCAACATCTCCAATAATGACGGAAATAATGATCGACATCCCCAAATCTACGGGGACTACGTG
>JAFDKD010000449.1 GCA_019307165.1 Deltaproteobacteria bacterium
ACGAATTGACGAAAGTGGCCGTGCTTTCCGCTTCGAAAGGAAGTGCGTCCTCACCGCCGACAAAACAGCCGCCGGCAAGGCCCAAAATGGCTCCGGGCTCGCCGGGCGAACCGCCCTTCCCCTTTATGCAACGGAGCCCGGTCGTGGCCGTGAGGGGCATCGTTTCGGAAAGCCAAGCCGAAAAGCTGGGACTCAAAAAAGGGGATATCATTCTTGAATACGACGGCGTACGAATCGAATCCGCCAGTCAATTAATCAAAAACGTCAAGGATAAGTCGCCTGAAGAGACGGTGGAAATGATCGTCGTTCGTGAAGGCCGGGCCAAGACATACAAGCTGAACGGAGGCCAAATCGGCGTCCAGATCCACACCATCATTGTACCCCTAGAAAAACTGGGAGGTCTTGCTTCCGAAGGCAAACCGCCGCCTCCCGGCCCCACCGCTCCCGTCCTTAAAACGTTTTGATTTCACCCCGGGTTTTCGCAGGAGTTCGGGATGCAACATGGTCGTGGCCGGAGGGCCTTGGTATTCATCCTCACATTATCGTGTTTCGTTGCCCTGTGCCTGTTTTCGATTTCAACAGGCCGGGCCGCCAATCGGCAGATCAGCGGAAATCTGCCGGAAGACGGGCCCGGGCTGTATAGATTTGCCTGTATGGCATGTCACGGAGCCGACGGCGTCGGTGCGTCCCCCGACCGCGTCGGTTTTGACATTCCCCTGCCTGACTTTACCGACTGCAGTTTTGCCCCCCGGGAGGGAAATACCGATTGGATCGCCGTCGTCGCCGAGGGCGGCCCCGCCCGCGCTTTCTCCGAATTAATGCCGGCCTTCGGCGATGCCTTGACGGACAGTGAAATCGAGAAAATCTTAAATTATATCCGGACGTTTTGCGCTGATGGGGCATGGCCCCGCGGAGAACTGAACCTGCCCCGTGCCCTGTTTACATCAAAAGCCTATCCCGAAGACGAGGCGGCTTTTACCTCCGTTTTCAACACGGAAGGGGACGGCAGGGTCCTGAACAAGATCATCTTCGAGAAGCGTTTCGGGGCCCGGAATCAGTTCGAGATCGTCGTTCCCTTTGGCTGGAATGAACCGGCGGTTTCAGGAGTGGACGGGGACACCCGGTGGGAGTCCGGCCTGGGCGATGTGGCCGTCAGTGTCAAGCGGGTGCTGTTTGCCGGCCTGAACAGCGGCTCCATCGTCTCCTTGGGAGGAGAAATCATTTTACCGACAGGAAACGAAGACAAGGGGCTCGGCAAAGGGACGCCCGTCTTCGAGCCCTATATTGCATTCGGCCGGATACTGCCCGCGGATTTCTTTTTTCAATTTCAGGGGGGCGGCGGCCTCTCTTTCGACAGTGACAAGACGGCGCACAAACTGTTCTGGCGGCTTGCCGGCGGACGTGTATTTTATCAGGGGCACTTCGGCCGCAGCTGGTCCCCCATGATCGAGTTGCTGGGCGCAAAGGAACTGGGCTCGGATGGCGGCACGAACTGGGACATCGTGCCCCAGTTCCAAGTCACCCTGAGCCGGAGACGGCACGTTCGACTCAACCTGGGCGCGCGGATTCCATTAAACGACGCCGATGTTCGCGAAACGCAATTTGCGCTTTACCTCCTGTGGGACTGGTTCGACGGAGGCTTTTTCGAAGGATGGTAAGACGATGCGGGTAGCCTTGATCATATTTATGCTGACATGGATATTCACTCTCGCCCGGGGTTGGGCCGAGGAAACGCCTAAAACGCCCCGGCACCCGGTGCCGCCCCTTTTCGCAGGCGCCGACAAGTGCATGGCGTGCCACAACGGGCTTGCCGCGCGGTCGGGCCTGGACGTTTCCATAGGGTCCGACTGGCAGGCTTCGATGATGGCCAATGCCTCCCGAGACCCCTATTGGCACGCCGCCGTTCGCCGTGAGACCATGGACCACCCCGCGGCGCAGGCCCACATCCAGAACGAATGTGCCGCCTGCCACATGCCCATGGCCCGATTTCAAGCCCGGGCAGAGGGCAGAGAGGGTGCGGTGTTTGCCCATATCCCCATTCTGCCGACCCGTAGCGAATCGGACCGCCTTGCCGCCGATGCGGTCTCATGCGTCATGTGCCATCAAATCCAGAAACAGAAACTGGGCACTGAAGCAAGTTTCACGGCCGGGTTTGTGGTGGACGATCGTAAACAGCCCGGACTGCGCCCGGTATTCGGCCCCTTTACAGTAGACGCCGGCCGTAAGCGGGTCATGTCGTCGGCTTCCAGGTTCGTTCCCGAACAGGGCCGACATGTGCAGGACTCGGCCCTGTGCGGATCATGTCATACCCTGTATACCAACACCCTTGGCCCCGGGGGAGAGGTGCGGGGTCGATTTCCCGAGCAGGTGCCCTACCTGGAATGGCGGCACAGCGGGTATGCGGAGGAAAAGAGCTGCCAGTCCTGCCACATGCCCCAGCTACAGGAACTCACGCCCATTACTTCCGTTCTGGCTCTGCCGCGGGATCATTTTTCAAGGCATGTTTTTCGCGGCGGCAACTTCTTTATGTTGAATATGCTCAACCAAAATGCCGAAAAGCTTGCGGTTGCCGCACCCCCCGAAAAGCTTGCCCACACGGCTACGGAAACCGTAAAACACCTGCAAACGGCCGCTGCACGGCTCTCGATCGAGCAGGTTTCCCTCACGGACGGCCGCCTGGAAGCCGACGTTTCCCTGATCAATCTGGCCGGCCACAAGCTGCCGACCGCCTATCCTTCGAGGCGCGTCTGGATACATCTGTCGGTGCGGGATCAGGATGGCAGAGTGGTTTTTGAATCCGGGGCGCCGCGCCCGGACGGCTCCATTGCCGGCAATGACAACGACAGGGACGGCGGGCTCTTCGAACCGCACTACATCCGGATTGAAAGCGCTGAACAGGTTCAAATCTACGAAGCCATCATGGTTGACCCAAATGACCGGGTAACCACGGGCCTGCTTTCCGCCATTCGACTTGTCAAGGACAACCGGGTTCTACCCAGTGGATTCGATAAAAACACCGCCCCTGAGGATGTCGCCGCCCGGGGCCGGGCGAAAGCCGATTCCGACTTCCGTGGCGGATCGGATAGGATCCGTTATTCGGTGAACCTGGAAGGTGCGCAGGGGCCGTTCAGCATAAAAGCGGAACTGTGGTATCAGCCCATTGCGTATCGCTGGGCGCGAAACCTGGGGCAGCGACAAGCCCCTGAAATTGAAAAGTTCACCTCTTTATACAATACACACTCAAAGGATTCCGCCGTTGTGCTGGCCGGAGCTGTAAAAACATTGAAGTAACGCCGTTGCTTGTGCTTATGCCTGTGCTTGTGCCTGCATCCCGCATCTTCCCAGCGGGCCATCCCGCATCTTCCCAGCGGGCCATCCCACTTCTTTTTGCGGGGAGACGGTAGTTTTCAGACAGCCTCCCTAGCGCCCCTTAAACTCAGGGGCCCGCTTCTCCATGAATGCCTTGACCGACTCCTGGTGATCCAGGCTGCTGAAACAGTGGCTCTCCGCCAGTTCCTCGTAATCCAGGGCCTGGGACAGCGTGCTGTCAAGCCCATGGCGAAGGGTGCGCTTTCCCATGCGGACCGCGACCGGGGAAAGGCCTGCAATTTGACCGGCGATTTCCTTTGCTCGGGCCATCAGCTGCTCCTCCGGGACCACCTCGCCAACCAGCCCCATACTGAGTGCCTCCTGCGCATCGAATATCCTGGCCGTGAGCACGAGTTCGCTCGCTTTGGTCAATCCCACGACGCGGGAGAGCAGAAACGAACTCCCGTATTCAGGCGACAGCCCCACCCGGGCGAAGACCGCGCCGAACCGCGCCATGCGAATGTCGCACGTTAACGACAGGGTGAATCCCCCGCCAACGGCCGCCCCGTTTATGGCGGCGATGATGGGGATCTCCATGTCCAGAAACTTGCGCGACATGCTGTTGCTGAACAGGTCGATGGCGCCGCCCTGCGCCTGGTACGATCGGGACCGCTGCAGAAACCCCTCCAGGTCGCCCCCTGCGCTGAATGCCTTCCCGGTACCGGTGATAATGAGTACACGCAGGTCAGGGTCCGCGGCCACCCGGTCCATAATGTCCGGCAGTTCCTCCCTCAGTTCCGGTCCTATGGCGTTGAGTTGTTCGGGACGGTTCAGCGTGACGATGCCCACATGTCCATCCCGCTCCCACTGAATGGCGCTATATGCTCTATCCATTTATCCTCCTTCCGTCGATTCGGTCTTTAGGGTTGCATGCTATTTGAAATAAAAATATTATTTTGTGAAATATGGCAAGAGAATTTAATGAGAATGGAGAAACCTACATGAATAAAATCGTCCGGATGCTC
The DNA here is from genome assembly GCA_019307165.1 of Deltaproteobacteria bacterium. Lineage (GTDB taxonomy): Bacteria > Desulfobacterota > DSM-4660 > Desulfatiglandales > Desulfatiglandaceae > JAFDKD01. The sequence continues at coordinate 4,335 of JAFDKD010000449.1, forward strand.
GGCATCCGTTACCCGGTGATCCAGGGCGCCATGAACCCCATTTCAAACCCGGAGATGGTTGGCGGGATTCGGTCTGCTGGCCACGGGGCTTAAACAGCCTGAGCTCGTCCGGCGGGAGATCGAAGCGGTCAGGCAGATTACGGAGAAACCCTTCGGCATCAACATCCAGACATGGACGCCCACCGCATTGAAACTGGCCGAAATCGTTGTGGACGCAGGCCTTCCGGCTGTTACCCTGTCAGCCGGGTCCCCTGTGGAGGTGTGCGCTTACCTCAAGGCCAGGGGCGTCAAATCCCTGGCGGTCGTCCCCAATGTGGAGAACGCGGTCAAATCCGAAAAGGCCGGGGTTGATGCGGTTATCGCGGAGGGCACCGAGTCGGGCGGCGTCCAGGGCCGCAACGGGGTATCGACCCTGGTCCTGGTCCCCATGGTCGCGGATGCCGTCAGTGTGCCCGTCATCGCCGCAGGCGGCATCGGGGACGGCAGGGGCTTTAGAGCGGCCCTGGCCCTGGGCGCTGCGGGGGTGCAGGTGGGCACGCGATTCATCGCCTCAAAGGAATGCATGGCCCACGCCAACGTAAAGGCGGCCCTGTGTCAAGCCAGGGAAACCGAGACCGTGCTGTTCGCCCAGAGCGAAAGGACCCTCTCCCGACTGCTGCAAACCCCGCTGGTGAAAAAACTTTTGGATCCCTCGAGCGCATTTGAACGGGAACTTCTCATGAGCCATCCGGGCAAAGCTTGGCTGGAAGGGGACCTGGACCGGGGGTTTGTCAGTTTTGGGCAGGTGGCGGGGATGATCAATGACATCAAATCGGTCAAGGACATCATCGAGGAAATGGTGATGTAGTTTCCGCCGATCGGGTCATTTGCATATCGTGTAAATTCACCACGAAGCGCACGAAGAACACGAAGGCATGTCGCTATTCAGGGCAAAGTTAAGTTGACCGGAAAAGTTAACAAACTTGGGTTTACCAATGCGCTCCGGTTCACAATAGAAATCCATAATATTTTCACATTTATTGAAACGGTGTGGCGGTTTGATAAAACCCTTTTAGGGGTTATGCCAATTCCGGCCCCTCTGGGGTCGGATATTTTGATTTGAAATAGTTATCGTGGCCCAACCCCAAGCCTTCATGGCCCCATTTCACGCCCGCGAATTGGGGACACAACATCGTGCGACCGGGTTTTGCTTGACACACAAGGCGAAATCGCCTATATTTTTTCTCCAAATAAATCGACTTCTTATCACTATCACTCACTTAATCGAGATGAGCGTGAAGTCCTTAGCGCTTACCACGACTGAAAGCCGGCCTGAACCCTGAGAACCCGCCTGTCGCAACCTGTTGGTTGGTGCGTCCGCGCTTGGTAGATTCATTGTTTCTTGGTAGACGGAGTTGCGAGGAGATTCACGTCGTGAGATCACCCATGCCCATATGGATTGCGTCCATGATCGCTATTTTAACGATGGTTGGTACCGCATACGGTGGGCCAGTTAGCTACGTAGCTCATTTCACCACTTCCAAGAGCAACCCCGTCACCGATGTCTTGATCCTGGAGTCCGACGGTTCGCAGGTGCACGCCACAATCTACGGCTCCGACTTGCCGGGCAGCGGGCCCGCCGTCATTACTCACTCCCCCCCCTTCATGCCCAGCCAATCGCTGGTAATCGGCCTGACCCAGGGGATGGACGCCGACGGAAACGACAAAGCCCAACTCGTGATGTTTCTCGACGACGACTTTGCCGCCGCCAATGCCGGGCTGAAATTCAGCACCGTTTTCCCAGGCGCGCGGCATAGCTTGACGATCGCCAGCCTTCAGGCCGCCGTTGCTGGTGACACGACGGAGCTGGCCTGGTTTACCGACACCTTCTTCACCGGTCCTGCCGCCGGGGCGGCGTTCGCTACCGGCGGTTCATTCAAGGTGGCAGAGTTCACCGCCTTGTCCTTGATTGGTGCAAGTGCCGCCGCTGGCAACTGGATTATTACGGACTTCGAATCGCTTCCCTACCACGATCCCAATGCGCAGTCCGGCAAGGTAACGGCCGTGATTGACGAGACGGCGCAGGTTGACTTGGGTCCCTTCGATATCAAGCTGACCTTGAATGGCGATGGGGTTTTCGCCGTCGACAAGTCGGTTTCGAACCATACGGGCCGAGATTGGGGGCGGTTCGTTATGGAGCTTGGCACCGGGAGCGGGACCGGCTTTGTCCCGTCGACGGCGAGTGACGGTATCGGTTTTGATGAGTTCTCCAACAACCGGGATGACAGCGGTGCCTTCGCCAACGTCTTCGTAGAGGAAGACCGAATTCAGTTTGCTGGCTTTCTCGCTGAGGGTGATATGGCCCGCTTCGTCGTGTTCATAACTACGAACACACAGGCCGCGCACAGGATCACGCTTCGCCAGCGAGCCCTACCAGGTCCGGTCGCGGTTCCCGCGTTGAATCACGTAGGCCTCATAGTTATGGTGTTGATGCTGTTGCTTCTTGGCAGCACGATAGTCATTCGCCGGGATCGCTCATGAAAAATTTCAGATCAACGCATCAAAGGTTTAACGGAACTGCTGATACCTGCTGTTCAAGACGCTGATTAAAGAGCGCTTAGACCATGAAGGCCAATCCGTACATCAGGGGGTTGGCCTTTTTTTCTGATAAGCCAAGATTTTGTGGATGTACCTGAAAAAGATATTTTCGAATCAAATTTCAGATTGCTCCAACGAGGCGTAGCGTACACGGATGCTGCGCCTGCAACAACAAATATACAACTATCGTGTGATTTCAAGCACTTGGTGTCATGGCACGAAAGCACAGGCCCCTGATTCCGAGAAATTTTCCCGAAAAACCTTGGAACCGGTCCCGGGAGGTGAACATTGTCGTTTATGAAGTTTGACGGGCGAGAAGTTTATTATGAGACGCACGGACAGGGTGATACGGTCATCCTCCTGCACCACGGATTCGGCAGCAGCAAGATGTGGAAGGAAATCTATCCGGCCCTGGTCGACAACGGCTACCGGGCGGTGATGTACGATCGGCGGGGGTTCGGGCTGTCCGAAGCCGGTTCGGATTTTGCGGACTTTTTTGCCAGCGACCAATATCGCCCCTATAGCGTGGAAGAACTGGCCGCCCTGGTGACCCAACTCGGCCTTGACGATTTCCACCTGGTCTGCCAGTGCGAAGCCGGCGTGATCGGGGTCGATTACGCGGCCCAGTACCCCGAACAGGTCAAGACATTGTCCATATCCAGCACCCTGTGTTATTCCGAAAAACGCATGGAGGAACTGGTCCCCTTGATGTTCCCGCCCACTTTTGCCGAACTGGATGACGGATTTCGATCCAAGATGATCTACTGGCATGGCGCGGAAAAAGCGGAAGCCTTTTACGAGAATGGCATGGAAAAGGGCGGCGGCGCCTACGGCGTGGGGGTTCACGATCTGAGACCGGCCCTACCGGGCGTCCAGTGCCCGGCCCTGGTCTTATTCCCGGACCGGAGCGGCCTGTTTGCCGTCGAACAAGGCGTGATGCATTATCGGCACTTGCCTGCGGGAGAACTAGTGGTATTGCCCCGGTGCGGGCATCACACCTACGAGCAGATGCCTGAAGAATACTGCCGCCAGGTGCTGGGCTTTTTCGACCGGTATTACACGGGATTATAATTGTTTCAATATAAAGATCCGGGCCCATAGGACCCGGCTTTGAGGCCGCCCCCATAGGGGGCCTTGCAACAACCAAGTCCTGTAAGTGACTAAAGTGACTAGAGTGCCTAAAGTTAAGGATTTTTGACAATCAATATGATGAATGAGCGAAGCTCCTCCACCACTTTAGCTCACTCTAGCTCACTCAGAACTCTAGCTCACTTCATGGTCCGCATTTCCGCTATGGCATAGCCAGAAAACTCTGACCCCCGCTACA
>JAFDKD010000450.1 GCA_019307165.1 Deltaproteobacteria bacterium
TTCTCTTGCCAAGATCGCCTACCATTCCGTATAACCACCCTTTATCAAGCAGCCATGCAGAATGGCCGCACAACGATACCCCACGCCAAAGTGCGCAAAAGATATCTCACCACAGAGCCCACAGAGTTCACGGAGCGTAAAACCCGTAAGACAGTTGGACCGTCAAACCGTCAGACCGTCCCCACCGTCTCACCGTCCAACTGTCCGACCGTCCTTACCGCCCCACCGTCTCACCGTGCAACTGTCCGACCGTCCTTACCGCCCCACCGTCCAACTGTCCCACCGTCCGACTGATCTCTGTCCTCTGTCCTTCCCTTATTCAAACCTCTCCCGCACCGCCCTGGCATGAATGGGGAGGCCCTCGACCTCGGCCAGGGTGACCACCACGTCCTTCAAACTTTCCAGGCCTTCTTTACTCAGGTACTGAAACGTGGGCTTTTTGATGAAGTCGTCCACCGACAGCCCCGAGAACATGCGGGCGCACTGACCCGTTGGCAGCACGTGGTTGGTGCCGGAAGCGTAATCCCCCACGGGGACCGGCGCCCACGGGCCCATGAAGATGGACCCCGCGTGCTTGATCCGATTGAGGGTGATAAAGGGGTCCCTGGTGAGGATCTGCAGGTGCTCGGCTGCATACTCGTTGGTAAAGTCGATGGCCTGGTCCATGTCTCCGGCGATAAGGACGTAGGAATGCTTGGCCAGGGAGGAGGCGAATATGTCCTTTCGGGGGAGCGTATCGTACTCGCGGTTGATGATCTCGCACACCGATTGCGCCAGGTCTTGGGACGTGGTCACCAGGACGGCCGCGGAATCGGGATCGTGTTCCACCTGGGAGAGAAAATCGACCGCGACCAGCCGGGCTTCCCCGGTTTCGTCGGCCAGGATCAGGGATTCGCTGGGGCCGGCGGGGGAGTCGATGTCCACCTGACCGTAAACCAGCATTTTGGCGGCGGTCACGTACTTGTTGCCGGGCCCGACGATCTTATCCACCCTCGGCATGGTTTCGGTGCCGTATGCCAGCCCGGCGACGCCCCACGGGCCGCCCACCTTGAAGATCCTGTCGCAACCGGCAATGTCCGCCGCCACCAGGGTGGCCGGGTTGGCCGTCATTCCCTTGCCCGGGGGGGTGACCGCCACGATTCGCTCCACACCGGCCACCTTTGCGGGAAGAACGGTCATCAGGACGGAACTGGGATAGGCGGCCGTGCCGCCGGGTATGTAGCACCCCACGATGTCCATGGGGCGGGTGATGCGGCCGGCCAGTATGCCCTCGCTGATCTCGATGGACCACATGTCACGCTCAAGCTGGGCCTTGTGGAATTTGACGATGTTGCCTGCGGCGACTTTCAAATAGTCCACCACCTTGGGGTCCAGTTGACCGTAGGCGGCCTCGATTTCTTCCCTGCCGACCTCCAGGTCCGCCGGCCCGATGTCGTCCTTGTGCTTGCGGTAGTGCGCCAACGCCACTGCATCGCCGCGCGATTTGACATCCGTCGTTATTTTTCGCATGTCCTCATAGATAGACGAGATGTCCTCCATGGATCTTTCCATAATGGACTTGCGTCGTTCGGGCGACAGGTCGTCGATTCGTTCAGGTGTCATCTGCATGGTTTCTTTTCCTTTCGAAATAATCCTTGAGCGCGTCCGAGGTGCTTTGAAAGGCCAGGTCGGCCCAGGGGATGTCATCTTTCGAAAACCAGGCCGCCTCAAGGGTCTCATCTTCGGGGCGCAGGTCTCCCGATTTATATTCCGCCCTATAGACCACGACCACGGCGATCCTTCCGGGATATGAATAGACCCCGACGAGGTCCCCGATTTCCACCCTGAGCCCGCATTCCTCCAGGCTCTCCCTTTCCGCCGCCGCGATGACCGTCTCTCCCCGGTCCACGTAACCCCCGGGCATGACCCATTTGCCTTTTTGCGGCTCGATGCTTCGCTTGAGCAGGACGATCCGTCCTTCGAGTTCCACCACGGCGCAGGCAACCAGCTTGGGGTCCAGGAAAAAGACAAACCCGCAGGCATCGCAGACGAGTCTTCGGGGCTCCCCCGCTTTCAAATCATGAAGGTTTAGTCCGCCGCCGCAGAGCGGGCAGAACCGAAATTCGGGATCGTGGTGATGCCGGTCACCGTCCAGGGGCGCCGCCTGAAACGCGGGCCCGCCTTTTTTAAAGTTGGTAATGGCTTCCGATGTCATTTATTCCATCTCCAAAACCTGGTCCTCTGAGCCAGTCGAAGATCCCGTGCAGCGGGGGTTAGAGTTTTCTGGCTATGCCATAGCGGAAATGCGGACCGTGGCTTCGCCAGGTTGAGAGTGGCTTCGCCAGGTTCAGGTTAAGGTCCAGGTTGAGAAAAGGGAAACACAAGCGTCAATCTGTTGCTCAACCTTAACCTCAGCCTTAACCTCAGCCTATCTTTCCGCCTTACCATGGCGCTTGGGCATTCGCATGGGGCGCCTTCGAGGCGCATCGCCGGTCAACCACACATAGTCCCCGGCTTCCTTGTTGAACGCCACGTCCTCGGCCAGGGGGTGGAGGAGAATGACGGCCATGCTTACCGGGACCCGATTCCGGGTGCGATCGGGGATCCCATAGCGATTCATAATATGCCCGTTTCCGCAGAAAACCGCTATCCGTCCCCCGGCTTCCTTCAGATGGGCCGCGATGTTTTCAGCCATGGTGTCTTCCCACACGCACTGTGCCTCGTAAAAATAATCGAATTGCTCGAGATCGCTATGGGTGTGAATCCGGTAAATCTCCCGCATGTAAGCCCTGTGGGTCTCGTCGGTCAGGTCGATACGCGATGCCAGTCTGGCCCGCTCTTTCGGGGCCAGGCCGTCCAGGCCGACGCGGGCGACCATTCGCACGATGTTTCTCGGCGCATTAATCGCCAGCAGACGCTCGCCCTGAAGTTTCGTGTGGAGCACCAGGGGGCGATAAAAGTGGTAATCGAATCCCCACGTCCCCTGCCAGTCCACTTCCTTTAAAAAGGCATCTTCATCCAGTTCGCCCGACATGTAGCGGTTGATGATCGGCTGTTGGGGCCTTTCGAAGAATTCCATGGCGACCGGCATTGAACCGTATCGGTGCGTCAGCGCCTGGAGAATCTGGACCTGAATCAGGTGATGTTCCGGATTGTCGTGGACCTCTCCGACGAATATCACCTCTTTTGAGTTCAGTTGCGCGATGAGCGCCTCAAAGCTGACGGCCTCTCCGGTGTCCAGGCGAATGATTCGACCCATGCCGAAATGCCCGTTCCGCCCGTCCACCGTTGCCAGGGGAGGATGGGCCGGCTTCATGCCGGAGCACGCACCCAGTACACAGATACTTCCAAGCAACGTGAGGCACAACGCAAGCCGCGACCGGTTGGTGTTCAACGCCAATCTCCTGAAATGTAAGGCCCTTCGCCTTGACTCGCCCCTGTCTATCATCTACTCTGAATTTGTGCAACCCTTGCTCATTGCTCCCGGCAGCTTGTCGAGGCAAGCAGAATATTTAACCACGAAATACACGAAATACACGAAAAAACATTAACCACGGATATCACGGATAACACGGAAGATAAGAGACTAGAGACGAGAGATTAGAGGCCGGAAGTCAGAGAACGGTTAGACAGTGAGACGGTGGGACGGTAGGACGGTATTTCGGTTGGACAGTAGGGACAGTCGGACGGTAGGACAGTGGGACGGTAGGACAGTTGAACGGTGGGGCGGTAAGGACGGTCGGACAGTGAGACGGTGGGGACGGTCTGACGGTTTGACGGTCCAAACTGTCTTACGGGTTTTACGCTCCGTGAACTCTGTGCCTCTGTGAGAGATATCTTTTGTGCACTTTGGTGAGGCGCATTATTGTGCTGCCATCATGATTAATCCTGAAAAGGA